>CAKZUM010000538.1 GCA_937921525.1 uncultured Saprospiraceae bacterium | reverse complement strand
TCAACAGGGCTAGGGCAAACATCACCGCTTAACCTTGTCACTTCTATTGGATTAGAGAAGGTATAACAACCTTCTAATTCTTCTATGTGATTAGTCACAGCTAATCCTTGAAGCCCTTCTGCATGATTTAAATTCCAAATTCTACAAACGCCTTCCCCTGCGTCTTCCAAATTAAAAGGAGGTCCAGCAGGCAAACCTAATATAGTTCCTAATGTATCAGTTATTATCCAAGTTGTTTCTAAGTAAGTGGCATCGTCTTGTAATAAATTTACTTCAACGTTTATTAAATCATCTACCCCTTCACCTACACAAAAAGTAGTGGTGTCAGTAGTCGTAATTAATCTCTGAGATAAATCGCAAGTCTCCATAGTATCAATAGGATTGGAATTATCCATAGTATCGACAGGAGCGCCTTCTCTCCTAATGGTAATTGATCCTAAACTAGGAACGATTCCATTAACTGCAAGTGGACCATCTGTAATCATCTCAATCAAACCCTGAGGTTCTGTAGCGACATTAGAAGAACTATACGATTCTCCACTATCCGTACCTGCATCATAAACACCTACAGGAATTGTAATTTGATCTACCCATTTTCCATCATTATATAATTCGACATCTTTTACACCAATAAACCAATCAGGACTTGGGGCAATCATAGAGGTTACACTTATTAATGGATGTGTACTAGAGGCGACTACATTCACAGAAACGCTTCCGGGAGAAATATCAATACCACTGCCGCTGATGAGAGAACCACCTGTTCCTTGCATCACCATTTGCTGAATTTCTTGTATTAAGAAAATTTTCGCACCTGTTTCTGCCATACTTTTAATACCCGTAGAGGCTGGCGATCCAATAACAAACAAAGTGGTATCAGAAGTATGCGTCATACCTATAAGCCCTGAAAAATGAGCGTTTGATGGAAAATCAGTAGGATGTGTTTCACTACTCCAATCCGCATTAAAGGTAATCGTATAAGTTTCGGAGGTCATAGGCATATCGTCATTTGTAGCAGTATCTTCTACTGGACAAATCATTGGCTCTCCATTAATACTCCACTCATCATCCATTAATACTAAAGATTCAGTAGCCTGAAAATTAGGAGCAAAATTTCCTTCCTGCCAGATACCAGCTTCTACTGCTAAGGAGGAACGTCTGTGCCCTTCAGATCCCCATTCTACGTAAGCTAATATTTCATTAGCATTGCCAAAATCATTAATTCTATAAAGCCCTAACTCAGAACCGGGCATTTCGCCTAGGGTATATTCAAAACCAGAAAAAGTAGTAGATTCGGTAGGATCAATAATTGTTGTCCCACAAGCTATGTCTAGGGAGTTTAAAACGACATAGGATGGAAAACTACAAATCCAATAAGAGGAAACATCGACTGCTTCTGTTCCAATATTCGTTAGCTGGAAACTACCATTTGCATAGACTTCACTTATGACAACTTGTGAATGACTTGTAAAAGAAAGGAGCAATAAATAACAGCAAACAATAGATCGTAAAAAGACTTTGTTAAGCTGCGCTAATTTTTTTAACTGTAAATAGATTGGGTGCATGGATAAATCGGATTTTAAAACGAGTGAGATAGAAATTAGGCGCAATTACCTTTTCTTGCTCGTAGTTTAGATATTTGAAATTTTTCATTCCTTGAACACTAAATCTGCCAAAGAAGTAATTTTTTTATCGTGAGTAATGTCAAATTGTGGAATGGACGAAAATATCGCAGGGAGTAGTATAATGACCTTTTTAAAAAACTTCAATCATTATATTTTTTTACTTAGGTTGGATTTATATTTTTTAATTAAAAATATAAATTTAATATAAGGTGTAAATAACGTCAAATGTAATTAATCAAAAATCAAACCGTATTTTAAAATACGTACTAAAAAGCCAGAAAAACGCTACTTATTACGGGTAGTAATCATCTGTTTAGTATGGTTCTGCATAATAGACCAAATTATCTTGTTATTTTTGTGCTATTATTAGGAATTGAATTTTAAAAAAATACTATGCCACCTTCTACAAGAAAACCTAATCAAAAAAATTCTGCCAAGAAGGAGTCTATCGAGAAGAAAGGCAGAATTCCAAAGAATCCAGGCGCAATTAATCGACAACACGCTAATATTCCTACGTCTTTAGATGACTTGGGGGAAGATATTCGATTGAATAAATATGTAGCTCATTGCGGTATCTGCTCTAGAAGAAAAGCTAGTGAGTACATTTTTGAAGGCTTAGTGAAAGTGAATGGAGCAGTTATTAAAGAGCCTGGATATAGAATCTCCCCCAAAGATGAGGTGCGCTATAGGGATGAAGTAATTCAACCAGAGGTAAGAAAAGTCTATATTTTACTAAATAAACCTAAAGATGCCGTCACTACAGCGAGTGATGAAAAGGGAAGAAGAACCGTATTTGATCTGATAGGAAATGATGTACCAGAACGAATTTTTTCCGTAGGACGTCTAGATAGAGCGACAACAGGTCTGCTGTTATTGACGAATGATGGAGATTTAGCCAAAAGATTGTCTCACCCGAAGCATAAAGTAAAAAAAGTATACCATGTCTTTTTAGATAAACCTGTCACCGATGCGCATATTAGTAGTATTGGCAAAGGCTTAACTTTAGAGGATGGCTTGGCTTTAGTAGACGGAGTAAGCCATGTCAAAGGCAAAGATAAAAATGAAGTAGGCATAGAATTACACATTGGTAAGAACCGAATTGTTCGGCGAATTTTTGAACATCTAGGCTATCGAGTATTAAA
>CAKZUM010000537.1 GCA_937921525.1 uncultured Saprospiraceae bacterium | reverse complement strand
CAAAGAACAGAGAAGCGAGAGTAGAGAATAGAGACAGATTACGTTTAAAAAAGGACGAAATTTCGTCGTTCTCTGATCGAAATACGTCTCTACTCTCTCTTCTCTGCTCTCTGTTCTAAACAATGTCCAGTAGTGTGAGTTTAGTTACACTGTGTATTAAATACTCCAAAAATAAAATTCTATATGCTTTTATCTATGACAGGCTTTGGTCGAGCAACTGCCTCTTTTGAGGAAAAAGATATTTCAGTTGAAGTTCGATCTTTAAATAGTAAATTCACAGACATTCGTATTAAAATTCCCCAAAACTATCGGGATAAGGAGCCTGTTCTAAGAAAAATATTAGGCGATAAGATCAAGAGAGGTAAAATAGAATTGAATTTGGACATCACTTCTCCTGATGGAGATGAGGCCTTTGCCCTAAATAAAACGCTTTTAAAAAAGTATTATCAAGAGCTCTCCACTATTGCAGAGGAACTAAATATGCCTAAAAGTGATTTATTGCCTGCTATTCTAAGATTACCAAATGTCGTTGCTCCTTCTGGAAAGGAAGTTAATGAAGAAGAATGGAATGCTATTCAAAAAGTATTAAATACAGCACTTGATAATTTTACGAGCTTCAGAAAGGAAGAGGGAAAGGTATTAGAAACAGACTTAATCTTGCGAATCAATAATATTCAAAAAAATCTAGCCGCTATTCCGCCCTTTGAAGAAGAGCGAGTAAAAAAATTAAGAGCAAAGCTTTTAAAAAATTTAGAAGAAAATTTTAGTAAAGATCGTGTTGACCAAAATCGCTATGAACAAGAAGTGATTTACTATTTGGAAAAAATAGATATTACTGAAGAGAAAGTGCGTTTAGGACAACATTGTAAATATTTCTTAGAGCAGCTAGAAGAGAAAGCAACTAGTAAAGGCAGAAAATTAAGCTTTATCAGTCAAGAAATTGGCAGAGAAATTAATACCTTGGGTGCTAAAGCTTATTCTTCTGATATTCAGAAACTAGTTGTGAAAATGAAAGATGATTTGGAGAAAGTGAAAGAACAAATCGCTAACTCTGTTTAACTTAGATCGCTGCGCTGTCAGAGGTCAGGTCGCTACGCTGTCAAAGGCTAGAACTGGTCAACATCATACCTCTAACATCTGACAATGAAATGGTCTGACATCTGATTTCTAAAAAAGAGCTAATGGGAAAAATGATAATTATGACCGCTCCCTCTGGAGCTGGAAAAACGACAATCGTAAGGCATCTATTAAAGAAAATAGATCGCTTATCTTTTTCTGTTTCTGCCACAACTAGAGCACCAAGAGAAGGAGAAGTAGATGGCAAAGATTATTACTTTTTATCAGAAAAGAAATTCCGTAAAAAAATAGCTAAAGGGGCATTCGCCGAATGGGAAGAAGTATATCCTGGGAAATATTACGGGACGCTAAAAAAAGAAATTAAGCGGGTTTGGAAAGAAGGAAAAGATATTGTATTCGATATTGAAGTTAAAGGTGCAACAAATATTAAGCGCATTTATGAAAACAAAGCATTAGCTATTTTTATAAAACCTCCCTCAATAGAAGAATTATTAAATAGGCTACAAAAAAGAGATACAGAAAGTACTAATAGTATTAAAGAAAGAATTAGTAGAGCTAAAGAAGAAATGACTTATCAAAATAATTTTAATGTCGTACTAATCAATGATGTGCTCTCTCTTGCACTAATAGAAGCAGAGGAAATTGTGCAAAATTTTCTTACTCAAACAACAGAGACTGAAACACTAGAAGTGCCCAAAAAGAAAAAAGATAAAAAGAAGTCAAAAGAAAAGAAATCATCAAAAAAGAAAACCAAAAAATCCAAGAATAAAAAAGATAAAAAAGATTCTACCAATGTTAATTGGTAGTCAAAACAAGACAAAAACATGCAGCCGAAACAACTTGTCACACAAGGTATCCAAGTGAGTGTTCTACAAGAATATAAAGAGCATCTCTCTACTCCTGAATCAGATAAATTTATTTTCGCCTATCACATCACTATAGAGAATGTAGGGAACTCGACCATGCAATTATTACGTAGACATTGGTTTATTCAAGATTCCTTAGGGCCCATCAGAGAAGTCGAAGGGCCAGGAGTGGTAGGACAAACGCCTATTCTAAAACCAGGAGACAAATTCAATTATGATTCTTGGACAGAAATGCGAACCACCATTGGCAGAATGTATGGTTTCTTTACGTTCCAAAAGGATCCAAATAATGAATTGGTGGAAGTAGTCATCCCTTCATTTGAATTAGTCACTTCTTTTAAATCCAATTAAATTTGCAAGAAGGCATAGTCATTAAATCCACTGGTAGTTGGTATTTAGTTAGAACGAAAGACGGCACTATTTATAACAGCCGAATCATCGGTAAATTTCGTCTAGATGGCAAAAAATTAACGAATCCTGTCGCCGTTGGGGATCATGTTATGTTCGCCTTAGAAAAAGACGATACCGCCCAAATAAAAAAAATTCTTCCTCGCCAAAATTATGTCGTTCGACAGTCTCCCAGAAAAAAACATTTCTTACATCTTATTGCTAGTAATATAGACCAAGCGATTCTCTTTATTACCGTCGCACAACCTAAACTCAAACAGGGATTCATTGATCGTTTCCTACTAATGATGGAACCGCATAATATTCCAACGACTATTGTCTTTAATAAAGCGGATGTCTACGATGAAGAGGATATGAGAATTTATGAAGTGATGGAATATATTTATGAGGCGATTGGCTATAAAGTCCTATTGACTTCAGCAGAAACAGGCAAAGGAATGGAAGATTTAAAACTTCTTCTTAAAGATAAAACGACCTTAATTAGTGGACAATCTGGAGTCGGAAAATCTACTGCATTAAACACCTTAGAACCTACGCTTGATCTCCGAACAGCAGACATTTCTGATTATAGTGGAAAGGGTCAACATACGACTACTTTTGCAGAAATGCATCCATTAGCATTTGGGGGATATGTGATAGATACGCCTGGTATCAAAACATTAGCTTTCACCAATTTGGAACCGATGGATGTTGCGCATAATTTTCGAGAATTCTTTATAGCATCTAAAGATTGTAAATTCCACGACTGCTCGCATCGAAATGAACCGAAGTGCGCAGTTAAAGATGGGATCGAAGAAGGTACTATTAGTGAATTGCGCTACTTAAATTATATACAAATTTTAGAAGAAATAGAAGATCAAAATTATTGGGAGCGACATACGGATATGTAAGGAGAAGAAGTCAGACCATTCCATTGTTAGGGGTCAGATTGCTGCGTTGTCAGATGCTGCGAATAAGTTCTCAACTTACCTTTTTTAACAATTCTTCAAGTCTATATTTTTGATATTTCAAAATCCTTTTTTCATCTACTTGAAGTAATTCATTCTTACTT
Source organism: uncultured Saprospiraceae bacterium (assembly GCA_937921525.1). Taxonomy (GTDB): domain Bacteria; phylum Bacteroidota; class Bacteroidia; order Chitinophagales; family Saprospiraceae; genus JAFMDF01. Next base: position 1,105 of record CAKZUM010000537.1, on the reverse strand, counting down.
TGAATCAATAACCATAAATTTGGATCAAGGCCAAATACTTGACCTAACTTCAATGCTAAATCTATATTAATTTTTCTTCTTCCTTGAATAATAGAACTTAGATTAGATTCTTCTAAATCAATATACTTCGCAAATACTTTATTCTTTACTTTAATGGCTTTTAAATGTTCCTTAAGAAAGGTTCCAGTACTGACTATCTTACTAGGTGTTACTCCATTTATATAGCTTTCCATTTGAAGTTTTAGAGAAAACAATTCAATTTTAACTCTATCTTCTGGAGACTGGTTTTCTGCATGTTCTCTTATAACATCCCGAAGCACTTTAATGTCTTTGCTATTCGTATTGACTACACCTTTTCCTGATCCATTGATTCCCCCTGGATTGATGACTTTAGTTGTTTTATTCATGCTTCTAGGTATTTTTTGATTAACTTCAATCCTTGTACTGGATCAATAAACATTTTCTGTCCCATAGAATTGATAGCTCCATACTTTTCTTTATAAACGGGAATCAATTTCGTTTTACTATCAAAAGTCAAATATCCTTTATAGGTATTCTTTCCCAACTCAAAACTCTTTAAGCAAGCGAAAGCAATTAAAGCCCCAGCAATATTATCAAATTTCCCAGCTGAACCTACGTTATGGGGGGCTACTTCAATGTTATTCATGTATAACATTTCCTCATACATCAATGAGAACATTAACATACCTTGAATATTTAAAGCATCATCTTTCAAAGTTAGTTTGTAAAATTCTGCTCCTTCTGTTTTAAATAAAATCCTCCAAGTAAATTGCCACCCTTTCTTTTTCATTGGCATATCCTTAAATGATGCCTTTTCTATTTGAGCATCAATTCTAGTATTATGCTGAACATTAATTACTTGTATCTCCATAGCGTTTTGTTTGATATTAAAAATAGACAATTTTGATAAAAAAAAACAATTTATTATCAATAATTGTAAATTTCACGACTGCTCGCATCGAAATGAACCGAAGTGCGCAGTTAAAGATGGGATCGAAGAAGGTACTATTAGTGAATTGCGCTACTTAAATTATATACAAATTTTAGAAGAAATAGAAGATCAAAATTATTGGGAGCGACATAC
>CAKZUM010000536.1 GCA_937921525.1 uncultured Saprospiraceae bacterium | reverse complement strand
AAGCTAACAGCCGAAGAGTCTAAATATTTCTATAAAAATGATGATGGAAGCTATACGATGTGGACCAAATTCACAGGATATACGACCTCTGGTCTATCGGAACTAGGAGACAAATATTGTCGTACAGAGCTTAGAGAATATTGGAGAGGTAATCAAGATACTAACGACAATTGGTCGATGGCTACTGGAGTCCATATTCTTGAATCTACTATGCAAGTTGATTTTGTTGAAGGGAACGGTCGGACAATTGTCGCACAGATTCATGGAAAGGAATCAGCAGGAATTAGTGGGAATCCAGCGACAGTAAAAATTCGATGGAATAGTGGCATGATACAAATAGACCATTATACTCGACCAAATGAAGGCGACCCTTGGACTAGTAAGTACGATAAAAAAGTTGACTTTGGAAGAGTAGATAAGGAACTGTTCACTTTCAAAATTAAAATTGAAGAAGGCAAGTTATTTTGTGCTTTAGTCTGCGAAGAAAAAAATATAAATATTGGGTATACAGAAATATATGACTATGTAGGGAATGGATATATCCACGAAAATTACTTTAAAACAGGTAATTATTTTGGTTGGCATGATGACTACGATAAAGCTGCCCAGATTGTGCTACATAAAGTTCTAACAGAACATAGATAGTTATTGGTCATCATTTTCCTGCTCGCTTATGTCATACAAAAGACCTTTTTCAAACAGTGCTTTGAACAGCTACACATTTTTCCACATCTTTTTGAATAAAAGCCTATATTTGATTGGACTAATTCTTGCTGCTATTGAAGTTATTTAATGACAGTAAGGAGTCTATTCCTTTGAGAAAATTACAGAAGTTAGATATTTCGATCTTACTTCATGCCTTATACACTAGCACTACATGAACAAGTTATTAATTTTACTCTTCTGTTGCTTATCCACTATAACAACTTATGGTCAAGACCATAACCAATCTGCCTCACTACTTGTGCGTTTTCAAGAAGGAGTAGATGGGAAGGCATTTATTAAAAAATTTCAAACAGCCTCTAGAAATAAGGCTGGTATACAAATAGAGCGAAGGGTTTCCAAATTGCTCAATATCTATAAATTAAAAGAGGTACACGCTTCGGCAAGTACTATTGAGGATTTAAAAAAAATCAAAGGTGTCCTCTCCGTAGGCTATGACGTGCCTGCGACCTACCGCAATACCACCCCTAATGACGATTTATATAAAGACCAGTGGAATTTAGAAAAAATCAACTTACCAGAAGTGTGGGCAGAGACAAAAGGTGGAACGACTGCCAATGGAGATGATATAGTTGTTGCCATTTTAGAAATGGGAGTGACCTTGGATCACCCAGATATTGCAGATAATATATGGACGAATCCGGGAGAAACACCAGATGACGGGATAGATAATGATGGCAATGGATATACAGACGATTTCTTTGGCCTCAATTTAAATGATCTAACAGACAATCATCCACTCAAAAATCATGGCACAGAGGTAGCAGGAGTGATAGGTGCCCGTACAGATAATGGCCTCGGCATGGCAGGCGTTAATTGGAATGTTAAAATGTTATTCCTGTCGGAAGTTGATTTTACGAGTGATGTGATAGAAGCCTATGAATATTTATACAATCTTCGGAAAAAATATAATGAGACAAATGGCAGAGAAGGTGCCTTGATTGTAGCTAATAACAATTCGTTTGGGTGGAATTCTAGACCAGAAGATTTACAATTTGGTATAGAGTTATGTGAAATGTACAATTTCATGGGTAGCGTAGGTATTCTTTCCGTTGGCGCAGGACCTAATGAAGATACAGATGTAGAAATAGTAGGGGATGTTCCAACAAACTGTACTAGTCGATTTTTTATAGGCGTCACTTCTACGGACCGTACAGATAATAAGAAAGGAGGATTTGGTGCCACTTCTATAGATATTGGCGCACCAGGAGAAGAAATTCCTGCCACAAGCGAAGCAGATGATTATTGTATGTGCTCTGGTACTTCTTTTGCCGCACCTCATGTTGCTGGAGCGATAGGTCTGATGTATAGTGTGCAATGTTCTCAATTAGCAAATGATGCTATTAATAATGCCTCTGGTACAGCTCGATTTATGAGAGATATTTTGCTGGCTGGAGCAGATCCTATATCGAGTTTAGAAGATATAACCGTTACAGGCGGCCGATTGAATGTACTACAAGCCATCAATAATTTACAGGTCTATTGTGGTACTAATGAAGGTAATCGGCTAGCAATAGGTAATGTTTACCCTAGTCCTGTGGAGTCAGAAATCACTATAGAATATGAAACGCCAGATAATGAGCCTTACATATTTAGTATTAGTAATGCTTTAGGACAAGTCGTTCGAACTAGAGTTATTACGCCCCCTCGTTTTACAGCACCGATAGAAACAGAAAATGTTAGTGGCTTGGCTGCTGGCGTCTATTTTGTATCATTCCAACGAGAAGATAAGGTTGTTGCCAAGCGGTTTATTGTTCGGTAAGATTTAGTGTTATAAAGAAAAAAAGGCGTAAAATACAAAGCTGTCACTCACTTTCAAAGTGGGTGACAGCTTTGTCCTTTACGCTTTTTTTATAAAACAATGAGAAGTTGGTATGCTACTCAATTCTCAAATCCTCTACAAAAACATCTGGATGATTATCAGGATTAAAAACAAAATCTGACGCAGTATATTTTTGATTCGGCATAAACTTCTTTACTTCCATTGTATACCTAGAGCCATCTTTACTAAAGGCTTTTATTCTCATAATTTGGGTTTTCTTTTTATTAATCGTTACCCTCATTTTAGAATATTCAGAATCTCTATCTGTCGGCTTAAATTCTATTTGCTGAATAGCCACTCCATTCTCATAGTCCTCGTTAATGAGTTGATAGATAAAATCCTCTTTTTCATAAATACGTAGCAAATCTTTAGGAGATAGCATTTCTTCATCTTCTTCAAAGTCATCGACATCATTAATCTGTACCTCGTTATTGTTTTTCATAAACAACCATAAAGACTGCCCATCCGAATAAATGGCTTGATGCTCTAAATCCAGACGATACTTATCGCCCTCTTGTGCAATACTTCCTTCTTGAACTTCTTTTTCTTCTTCTGGAATTTCAATAGTTAAAGTAAAATCTGCTGCTACCGTAGAATAGTCTTCATATTTTGCTCGCATTTTTTCCAAAATAGCTTTTGCTGCAGGATCTGAAGCTTCTGGTTCTAATTGCCCAAAACAAAGGGTAGAGAAACAGGTAGCTAGAAATAAGAAAAGGAGATTTTTCATTGACGATAGTTTTTATGTGAATAGAGCAGAGAGTAGAGAAGCGAGAACAGAGACTAATTACGTTTAAAAATCAAAGATATTAATTGTATTCAACGAAATTAGTCTCTATTCTCTTCTCTATTCTAAAACCAGTATGGTCTTAAGATTGTTACCAACAAAAGTCCTAATAAAAACGCATTTATGGTATTATCTATTCGTTAATACTTAAAAAAAGGCGTTAAACTTTATTTAAAAAAATAGAATATAAGGAATTATTTAAATTTCTTAGCTTTCCAAAACACCCCTACCATCAAAAAGAAATTGTCAATTCCTAAATTAGGTTTTTGTAAATTCGCATTAGATAGGTGTCTAAATCTAGTTTTGATATGAAAACCAATCTGCTCGTTTAATAATTGATAATAAGCTAATTCTATATTATCAGAAAATAAAAATCCTCGATGTTGTAATTCTGTTTCCAAAGATAAAAAATGGGGCCCTGCACCAATAGCTGCTGCAAACCTTTTTTTATCTGATTTCCAAAAAGGATATTGGAGTCCTAGATTAACTCCAAATTCAAAAGCCTTTTTAAATGCTTCTGGAGGAGTTGTTATTGCTAACTGAGGTTCTATATAAAATGTTATTCGTCGTTTTTTGTTGTTAAAAACAGGAAATCGAGTGGTAAAAAATAATGGGTCGTAGGAATAGTTTTCAGGTAATTGTTCTTGCACAATAGGATAGCCAACACTAACTTCAGCTATCTGAAAGTCAGAAATTTGTCCCGATAAAAAACAAGGAATAAAAAGGAAAGGAAGAAAAAAGAAATAAGAAAAGGGGAGTGCGAATAAGTTTACTAAACCTTGAAGGTTTAGTAAACTTAAAACCACTTTTGACCTACTATTGAAAAGTAAAAGAACCATTTGTATTATTAAACGGTAAAGGAGTCCCGTCTGCTTGCATCACCTCTATCAACAACGGTTTCCCAGAAAACCGAATCCGAGACTTATTGGTATTTTCTCCCACCACCCTAAAGACTACTTGGTAAAGAACAGTTCCTGCTGGTAAGCTAACCCCTTGTACAGATGGGTCATACCAGGCTAATAAAAGATTGCCATCATTCACTTCTCCCGTTCCAAAATTTTCATTGCTAAGATCTTTTAATTGATAGCCTTGAATTTTTTCAAACTGTAATATCTTTGGATCCCAGTTCATACTATATTGCATAGAGACTACTTTGCTAAAGTCTCCGATATTCACATCAACTGTAATCAAATCACCTCGCTGTCCTGACTCGTCAGATGCACCAATGGTAAATGGCGTTCCCGAACTATTACAAGATACTTTTACCGATTGTGCGCCTTCATTAACAACAATCTTTGGTTTATTTTTCGAGTAACTTGTAGCATCCCCCTGAAGATTACTTGTGGGATATTGTTTTACATTACAGCCTTTAGGCACACGTAAAGATTTTACGCTTGGTATTCCTTTCAATTTAAGTTGCTCCGCTGTGTATTTACCTGGTTGTAAAACAACTTCTTGACCATGAAATCCAATTTCAGAATATGCTCTTACTTGTGCTTGGAGAGAAAGTCCAATAATCATGGACATAAAAAGCAATGTAATAATTTTATGCATTGGGTTATAATTTTAATTCTTAATTGTCTTAAATATTTGGAGAGGCTAATTGGTATTTACCTTCTATTATAACGAAAAAGAAGTAAAAAAAGGTACGATAAAAGAGTTAAGTAAATCTAAAATAATCAGTGAAGAAGGTAGGAGTAAGTACAAGCACTTGTCTACAAATTGTTAGAGCACACTAAATCGTTTTGCCTAGTCTAGGACTAGTAAGTACTCAACAAAATACTGTTGTTTGATAATCAGAAGTTTATAAATAATATATTAGTCAACTATTCAAAAGTTAAAGTCTAAAAAAAATAGAATTAAAATTATTTAATATAAATAATTTACTTTAGTTTTATGACGTAATTAGGGTAGGTTGCACGCTTGTTTTAATTACAGTTTTTAATACTGCTTTTATTGAGATTTAATAGAAAGCACCTTTTTCACCAGAGGTGCTTTTTTTTATGGTAACAATAAAGCAAGAATTAGAGTAATAGCAGTCGCCACAAATCCTACCATAAAAATATTATACGAATTAGTTAAATAGCGGTACTTTTTATCCAGAACCTTACCGAGGAAATAAATATCTCTTGTCATGTTTCCATAAATCAAGGCACCATCTCTAAACAACTCGTCCATCGCAGCTTCGTATTCTTCAATATCTAAATGGACATAATTGCCAAAAAATACTAGGTTCTTTTTCACATCTTGAATATCACTTACATTTTTGTTAATGGTCGTAATTTTGGGTCTTGCAGATAGCACCGCATACACCAAGGAAGTCAGTCCAGTGATGGAAAAAATAATGACCGCCATCAAGACCATTGGATTTGTCTCTGCAATATTTTTATACGTCAACAAAGAAAGCAATACACTTAATAGTATGGCATTCACACTAATCATAATGTTTGCCTTATTATCAGCAATAGCACTAAGGTTGATATGGTTTCTGTAGTTTGTTCTAAAATAGGTTTGGATAGCTCTATTAGGAACCATTGGTTCTAGCTCTTCAAATATATTTGGTTGGCTAGGTGTTTCAATAACAATGTCTCCTTTTCTCCTTAGTTTATCAACTTGTTTTTTTAAGCCGTAAATGTTTTGCGCCAAAATAGGCTCAAAATGTGTTTTACCAAAAGGTGTATAAAATTTAGTACTTAATAATGTTTGCAATTGTAACGCCGTCCATTGCTCTTTAGAAATGGCTCCTTGCTCCATCAAATTCTGTTCTAATTCAAGTAGCTGCCGTTTAGTACCAAAGCGATTTCCAAAATGTAAAGCATTCAGCGCATCGCTAAATAATTCCTGTTCTTCTGTTGCTGGAGTAGTATTTCTATTTAATAAGCGAATTAGGTCTTTAATTTTCTCTGTCTTGGCTCTAGAATAAGCTTGTCCTAACAAGAAGTCTTCAGCTTGACGTACACTAGCTTCTACTGCATTCTGGTAGTCTGTTAAAAAACCTGTATAACAAAAGAGTCCTGCAAACTTCGCTAACTCCTTTGCATTATCAGAGGCTTCTATTTCTTGGGCTATATCATCAATCAGTTGCAACAGATGAGTAGTCAACTCATAGTTGTGGTAGACGAGTCGAGGCGTTCCTTTCGTTTTAAACTGATTAAATACCTGTTCTTTTGCTGTTACAATAAGGCCTTCCACAGGTACAAGTTCTTTTGAATGAAGCGTCATTTTTAATAATTATTAAAGGTTCTTTAGTAAAGAGCAGTAATAAATTAGGAATTCTTTAATAAGAAAAATGATACATTTACTATTTTTACCGTCACAATACTAGTTAAGTAACGACAAAACAATAACTTGAACATCTAGGAGGAATCTTTTGTCCTCATTTCTCCTTAAAAAATACTTCCGTAGCTAGGCTATGCAAGGATTTTTTAAGAAAAACTGAGAACAAAATCTCCTCGTCCAGATGACCAACTTATTATTTCGTCGTTACTAAGTAACGATGCAATTTAAGAAATTC
>CAKZUM010000535.1 GCA_937921525.1 uncultured Saprospiraceae bacterium | reverse complement strand
TGGGAGATACCATCATGGTCCAAGTTCGCGTATTTGACGCCTGTGGGAATTTTGGAGAAAATATGACCGAGGTAATAATTGTAGATAAAAACGCTGTTTGTAATTGTGGAATGATTACTAACGTTGCCGTAAGTGGACCAAATAGTGAAGGTTTTTTATGTGAAGGAGATGAAGCTACCTTAACCGCAACAGGTGGGAATCTTTATTCTTGGACCTCAAGACCTGGTAATCTATCTGACATGAGAAGTATAATTACAGTAAAGCCTACAGAAACTACGACCTATATAGTGACCATCACTAATGCAAGTAATATTGATTGTGAAGTGGTGGATTCTGTAACTATTCGTGTCAATCCAAGACTTATTGTTAATGTTGGATTTGATGATAGTGGGGGGGGAGATGATATGGAAGATGGCACTATTGATAGTTTACTTTGTTCTGGTGAAGTGTTAGCACTTACTGCAAGAGATTCAGGTGGTACGCCAGGTTACACCTACCTTTGGTCGAATGGAGATACTGGTAATCTTTTATTTGACGATATGCCTACTAGTTCCAGTTATAGTGTTGTAGTCACAGATGCTAATGGTTGTACGGCCACAGATGCCATTGATATATCTGTAACAACAGTACCTGCTGCTATAGTACCATTATCGGGTTTCTCTCCAAATGATAGTGTATGTGTAGGAGGAGCTATCACACTCGATGCCTTTAATACTGGGCTTAATGATGAGACAGCCTATACCTACATATGGAGTACTGGCGAAACGACTTTTTCAATTAGCCCAATGGTATTGGAAACAACTACTTATATAGTGACTGTTACAGATACTATTTCTAATTGTACAGCAACCGATACGCTAGTTGTTCATACGAATCCATTACCTACTGTATTGTTTAAAATAGGAGGTGTAGAAACGACTGATACCACCTTTTGTGAAGGCGAGATATTGGATTTGATAGCTTGTGGTGGTGTTTCTTATGCTTGGAGTACTGGTTCCAATAGAGATTCAATCAGAATAGAAGTTGGTGATACTTATATAGTAACAGTTACTGATGATAATCGTTGTGTAGCTGTCGACTCTATTGAAGTTACTAGATCAGATATAACTGCGGAAATTCCAGATAATACTATGATTTGCCCTGGAGAAGGGGTGCAGTTAGTGCCAAATCCAGTAACTGGACTTACCTATAGATGGACAGCGGATACTAGTGAGACATTCTTTGAAAGTTCGGATACTATCGTGATGCCAGTGGTTGATACTGAATATTTTGTTACAATTACAGATGGGATTTGTGAGACAGTGGATAGTTTTGAGATTGAAATTTTTGAGGTGATTGTACCTGAAATTATGCTTAATTCTGAAGATGCTGTTATTGCACCAGGAGATACTAGAACCCTAACATGGACAAATAGTTCAACCAATAGCATCATTACTTGGATTCCTGATTCTCGCAATCCTACTACTGGTAACTTAAGTTGTACTACTGGTCCGAATTGCATCAGTACTATATTTACTGGACCAACCACATTAGGTATTTATAGATTTCGAGCAAGTGTAATGGATGAAAATGATTGTGTATCTATTAGTTCAAGTCGTATTATAGAGGTCAATGTAGATGGTAACCGCCCCGCTCCAATGGCCACCCTCTCCGGCACCATCTCCACCGAAGAAGGCGAAATGGTAGAGCGTGCTACCATCAACCTAACCGACTACGATATGCCCGCACAAGTAACAGGTGCCACAGGTGACTACGGTTTCCAAGAAGTACCGATGAATGAAAATTACACCGTCTCACCAGAGAAAGATATGAACCCATTAAATGGGGTATCTACCTACGACTTAGTATTAATCAGCAAACATATATTGGGGATTACGCCATTGGATTCTCCTTATAAAATGATTGCGGCAGACATTAATCATTCGGGTACGATCACCGCTTTTGATATGGTACAATTGCGACAATTGATTTTGAATATTACTCCTGATTTTGCGAATAATACATCTTGGCGTTTTGTCGATGCGGCATACGAATTTAGCGATCCAACAAATCCATTGAGAGAGGCCTTCCCAGAAACCTACGCTATTACCGATTTGACAGCAGACATGACTTGGTTAGATTTTATTGCGATTAAAATTGGAGATGTAAATAATAGTGCAGTAGTTAATCAACTTATGACGACAGAGAGTCGATCCGCTACTCAATCCTTAAACTTCCAAGCGAAGCAAGGTTTGAGTGAGGATGGACAATATTTAATATTTGACTTTACTTCGAATAATTTTAATGCTATATCTGGCTATCAATTTGCCTTAGAATTTGACCCTAGCGTCATTGCCTTTGATCAGATTATTCCTTCCCAATGGGTGGGTAAAGACAACTTTGGTTTATCTGATATTGATAGAGGACAGATTGCAACTAGTTGGAATCAAGCAGAGGGTATGGATATAGCGACTGACGAGGTATTATTCAGTTTAGTTTTCCAATTAAATGGAGAAGTAACATCAGATGAATTACTAGAAATAGCGAATACCCAATTGCAAGCAGAGGCTTACAGTACCAATGGCAAATTACTTAATGTCCAATTAATCGGTGAAGAAATCGCCCCACAAGTGGCGGCCAAGTCTATTCAATTATTCCAAAATAGACCGAATCCTTTTACTGGAAAAACAACGATTGGATTTGCCTTACCAGAAGCAAGTGAAGCGACTTTAAGAATATTCGATTCCGCAGGAAGAATGATTCAAGTGTATGACGGCTATTATGAAAAAGGATATAATGAACTTATTATTAGTAGTCAAGATTTGACGGAATATGGTGCATTGTATTATCAGTTGGCTACGCCAACTCAAATGGCAACTATGAAAATGATTCATGCACAATAATGAATAATAAAAGTAACTGTTCAGCACACAAGTCTGAACTCCCCCCGCCCCCCTCTTAAAAAGAGGGGGAGACATCTACGATTAAATATTTCGCTTATGATACGTTTCCAAAACGAGATTTTCAATCATCCCCCTCCCTTTTTAAGGGAGGGCTGGGGAGGGTTCTGAACGGATGCTGAGTCGTTCTAAAATTTATAAGATAGGTTGGCATCTTTCTCGCCAACCTATCTAACTCTTAAATTTTTATATGAAGCACCCGTACAAAGAATACACCCAATTAATAATAAAATATTTTGATAGATGGGCCACGAGATACAGATGGGCCTTATTAGCTTTTTGTCTATTTCAACTATCAGTAACTACGAAAGCACAAACCAATTTTTTACCGCCAGTAGTAGATAGAAAAACAGCTCATTGGTCTAAGCAAGACGCTCTTATTCAAGTAAAAGAAGAGACCGTCATGCATTTAGTTGTGGAAAATAAATTATTGATTCCAGAACAGTCTTTTGTGTTACATCAAAATACACCTAATCCGTTTTCAAAAGAAACCTTTATCAAGTTTGAATTGCTTCAAGCATCCGACATTACCTTAACGATTTATGATCCTAAAGGGAAAGTGCTGAAAACTTATGAAGGTAAATTTGAAAAAGGGAAGAATCAGATTAAGGTGAACGGAGAAGACTTGGTGGTACATGGAATTTTATATTATCAAGTAACAACAGCCGATCAAATTTTAAGTAAGAAAATGATCTTTAGAGAGGAACAAGTTCCTTCTCTTTTAAAAGATTAGATAGTTCGTTCGCACCAAATCATAGGGTTTTTTGGAGACAGACTTTTCGAAAATTAATTTTTAGAAAAGGACTGTCTCTAAATCCTCTAAATCAATTAATATCAGTTAACCTACCTCTTGTAAATACCAAATGAAACTAAAGAAAATAATGGTTTAACAAGTGTGTGTTATGGACCAGTCAGGGCAGTTGATGTCGTGGCTGGTCTTTTTTTATCTTTTTAGAGTGCGTAAATTTGATTTTTTACCAAACAAAATTTATTTACCCTAATTAAAAATATTTGATCTTATTAGAAACACATACTGTTCCTCCCAATACTAGTGCTACTCGATTGAGTGATTATGCCGTAGGTATCTTTCGAATTATTACCACCAGAAAAGGAATAAAGAAAGCGATCAAAAAGGGATGTGTATGGATAGACGGTGTGCCAGCCGATACAGGAAGATGGATAAAGCCAGGGCAAGTGATCCAATTAATGGAACCAGAGCAAAAAAATATCAAAGTATTTCCTTTGCGCTTAGAGATTATTTTTGAAGATGCGTATATCGCTGTTGTAAATAAACCTGCAGGTATTGTTGTTAGCGGAAATCAATATCGGACGATTCAAAATGCTTTGGTCTTTAATCTGAAAAGTTCAATAGTAGAAGATGCTTTGGCAACTCCCATGCCAGCGCATCGTCTAGATCATGCAACTAGTGGATTGTTATTAATCGCTAAGACTAGAAAGGCTAGGATAGTACTCGGTAAACAATTTGAAGATAAACAGATTCAAAAAAAATATCAGGCAATAGCTATCGGGAAACTACCAACCTCTGGAACGATAGATCTACCTATTGAAGGCAAAGTATCTCATACTAGATTTGAAACTACTCGTGTTGTCCAGTCTTTAAAAAATAAGTATTTGACACTAGTAGATTTATATCCAACTACAGGAAGAACCCATCAACTAAGAATTCATTTAGCCAAATCTGGTTGGCCTATTTTGGGAGATAAATTATACGGACAAGAGGGAATGATTTTAAAAAATAAAGGATTGTTTTTGACTGCGGTGGGATTGTCTTTTCTGCATCCTATTACAGGGGAACAAATGACTATACAGAAAGAAGCACCAAATAAATTTAATCTACTGTTAGAGAGAGAACAACGTCGGTGGGAGGAGAGAAGTGTGATTTAAGTTTACTAAACCTCAAAGGTTTAGTAAACTTTACACTTGTGATTAAGCCTTCAAAATCTCATTAATATCCATCTGAATTTTCCTTGCTAAGTTAGTAGCTACTACTTCAGAATTACTCTCTGTATAAATTCTAATGATAGGTTCTGTATTAGATTTTCTTAGATGAATCCAATCATTATCAATCTCTATTTTTAAACCGTCAATGGTATTGAGTGGATAGTTTTTATATTTAGACTTCAATTTTGTTAAGAGTAAATCAATATCAATTTCTGGGGTTAATTGAATCTTATTTTTAGATATAGTATATCTCGGATAGGTAGCTCTTAAGAAAGAAGTATTTTTTCCAAAAACAGCTAAGTGCGATAGAAATAAAGCAATGCCAACCAAAGCATCTCTACCATAATGCAATGCAGGATATATAATACCACCATTTCCTTCGCCGCCTATTACGGCATTACACTCCTTCATTTTTGTCACCACATTGACCTCCCCAACAGCAGAAGCATGATAGACCCCGCCTCGTTTTTCTGTAACATCTCGTAATGCACGAGTAGAAGATAAATTAGATACGGTGTTCCCCACTTTATGTTGAAGGATATAATCTGCAACAGCAACCAAGGTATATTCTTCTCCGAACATTTCCCCATCTTCACAAACGAAGGCTAGGCGATCCACATCTGGATCTACCGCAATTCCTAGATCTGCTCGCTTATCCATAACAGCCCTTGACAGACTACTCAAGTTAGCTGGCAGGGGTTCTGGATTATGAGCAAATTGACCATCAGGTGTTTCGTTGATTAAGATGGTCTCACAACCCAATTGTGCCAATAATGGTGGGATAGAAATAGCTCCTGTGGAATTAATACAATCTACCACTATTTTAAATCCTCTAGCTTTTATAGCAGGAATATTGACTAAAGGCAATGCCAGAATTTGGTCAATATGTTTTTGTATATAGCCTTCTTTTTTGGTGAGGGTACCCAATTTATCAACGGAGGCATAATTGATTTTTCCTCTTTTAATGAGCGTCAAAATATCTTGCCCATCTTTGGCAGAAATAAATTCTCCGTCACTATTGAGTAGTTTTAAAGCGTTCCACTCTTTAGGATTATGACTGGCAGTAAGAATAATACCTCCCGTAGCTTTTTCTTCTACTACGGCCATTTCTACAGTAGGTGTTGTCGATAAACCTAAGTCTACCACATTAATACCAAGCATCTGTAAGGTAGATACGACCAAGTTACTTACTAATTCTCCAGAAATTCGTGCATCTCTTCCAATAACCACAGACGGTTGTTCATTTTTTTTGAGCAGCCAAGTACCATACCCTGCTGCGGAACTCACAATGTCTTGTGCGGTTAAATTATCTCCTACGGGGCCTCCAATAGTACCTCTAATTCCTGAAATAGACTTAATTAATGACAAATTTTTTGTAGTTTGAATGAGGAATAAAAAGGAAGTAGATGGAAAAGAACCATTAGATGGGTCTTGATTATTTACTTTTAATTCCTAGATTAATGAGAATGGACAAAATATTTTAAAAAACATTGTAATCTACTACGCAACAATAGTGTGTGAATTGTGTGCGTTAGGTTAGGAATATTTTTAAAAAGTAATCGAAGATGTCATTTTTATTTTGTCGAACTGCTAGTAGCCAACTTTTATTGAGTTGGGTTACCTGTAAAAAAATAAGCGCAGTACCCTCGTAATAAGGATTACTGCGCTTATTAGCACCCAAAGTTAGTAAGGAATAATGAAGAATTCAATACTGTTCACATAAATATTTATGCTTCATCATCTGAACCCTCTTCCTTCATTTTTTCCTCTGTATTTTTAAAGAGGTCATTTTCTGTATTTGCAGGTTTGTTGGCCCCTTCATTATTATAATCTCCTTTTGCAAAACGATCTGCTCTTGCAAAGAAATCATCTGTACCTTCTAAGGTGCTTTTCTTCAAGTCATCATAGCCTACTTTATCAGAAAGCTCGCCGCCATTCTTTACTCTATCAATCATACCTTTAGCCATTTCCTCTGCTTTGCCAACAGCACTATCAATAGAAGCTTCTGGATTGTCTAGGACTTGTTTAGCTTTTCCTGCAAGGTCTGTACCTGCAGCTAACATACCACCACCAATTGCAGCAGCAGCACCTTTTGCCATGTTAGCTAGGTCGCCAGATTTACTCAAAATTTCTCCACCAATGTTTTCTGCTGTGCCTTCTGCTGTTTTTAAGGCATCGCTATTTAATATTTTACCTCCCACATTTTCTGCTAGGTTAGCTGCTTTATCCGTTAAGTCTTTGCCTGTATCTAATACTTTACTGCCTACATTCTCTGCTACTCCTTCTGCTGTTTTTAGAGCGTCACTATTTAGTATTTTACCTCCCACATTTTCAGCCACGTTTCCTGCTTTTTGCACCAGTTCATTCTCCCCTAAGGACTCCGTTACATTGCTAGCAGTATCTTTTGCTTTACCTAGCGCATCTTTACCGACAGCTAATATAGAACCGCCTATAACCGCTGCTGTACCACCAATGCCTGCTGCTGCATTTTTAGCATTATCCATTAAGTTGCCAGAGTCTGCTTTTACATCGCTTCCTATATCTTTGGTCATTTGACCTGCATCACTAGCTGTTTCTTTAGCTCCATCCATAATATCACCTCCCACTTCTTTCGCCTTATCTACTGCATCTGATACCATTTCACTAGCCTTGTTGAAATACTCATTCTCTTTCGCTTTTTCCATCAAGTCCTTACCAGAGTCAACGATTTTGCCACCGATTTCACTTTCTTTAAATTGTTCTGTTACATCTGCCGTCAATTCCTTTGCCTTGTTCAAAATATCTCCGACAGAATCCATTGCATCACCACCAACATCCCCTGCTACATCTTTTGCTTTATTTAATACATCCCCTGATTTATCTAATAAATCGCCCCCAACTTCCTTACCTGTTTCAGCTACTTTACCCGCAGCAGATTTAGATAAGGATTTTACACCGAAAACTATTTTTTTTAAATCTCCAAGTAATCCCATGATTAATAATAATTTTTTTGTGATTAATACGTCAGCAATTATCTATTAATGGATAACCTAACAATTGTTCTACTAATTTGACTAGCATTAGAAGAAAAGTAACAATTAATAGACTTAGGTAACGATAAAATGATAAGTTGACCAATTTATTCTTTCATCGTTACTTGCTGAAAACTAAGTACACTGTGTAATAAATTTATTTGCATTTTATCGGCGTCTTTTGAGGCAAATCTTCGTTGCTCATCGCTCAAGTAGCTAAGGCTATTATCGTTCTTCGCGCCTTGATTTGCCTCAAAATACACTCGACAAAACACTAAATAACTTTTTACACAGTGTACTAAGACCGAATGAAATTACTAAGAAAATTAAGAAAATGTAATTCTTTGGTAGAAAAAAGCAGTTATAGAGACCTTTTAAGGGAATAAGGGACAAGTTTATCCAGATGGCTGACAGTTGTTTTTTTTTAAAATTTCAAATTCAATCTCAACTTCAACCTCAAAACTAGATGTTGACAGCCTGTTTTTAAGGTCAACGTCATAATTTGAAGTTGAAGTTGAAGTTGAATTTTGAAGTTGAGTTTGAAGTTAAAAGTGTCAACTAC
>CAKZUM010000534.1 GCA_937921525.1 uncultured Saprospiraceae bacterium | reverse complement strand
TCTGACTTCTAAAAAAACAACTTACTTATTTAATATTAACACAACATGGCAAAAAGACTTACGACCTTTTCTAAATTATTAATCACAATGCTCATTGTAGGAGCATTAGTATTTGGTGGAAACTGGTTTTTGAATAATACCAATGCTGGTCAATCCATTCAAGATCAAGCAGATAATTTAGAACAAGGCGGTTCCGATTATTCTAATAATGGGAACAGTGGAAATTCTTCTTCCCCTGCTACAAGACCAAGTAACAATTCCAATTCTGGCGGTAGTGCCAATAGAGATGATGTTATTAAGATCGGCGTGGTAACTTGGGGTGGATATGCAGCTGGTCAGTATTTTAACGAAGGATTCGAGGCTAGTAGAGCTTCTCGTTTTTATAAAGATTATGGCTTTCAAGTAGAATTTGTGGTATTAGATGATTTCGTGCCATCTAGAGCTGCATGGAAAAATGATGATGTAGATTTATTATGGGCAACAATTGATGCCTTTCCAACAGAAGTCGGTGGTGATTTAGCACAGTTTGATCCAGTGGTTCTTTTCCAAGCGGATTGGTCAAGAGGTGGAGACGCAATAGTCGCTAGAAGAGGAATTTCAAAAGTTTCTGATTTAAAAGGTAAGAAAATTGCGGTGGCAGAATTGACACCCTCCCACTCTTTCTTATTATGGATGTTGGAAGCGGGTGGCTTGACACAAGATGATGTAACACTAGTGCCACAAGAAAGTGCTATCCAAGCAGCAACGATATTTAAAAGTCAACGAGTGGATGCTGCTGTAGTCTGGTCTCCAGATGATATTTTGGCGATCAAAGCCGTGCCTGGGTCTAGAATTTTAGAAAGTACTCGTTCTGCTTCTAATATCATTGCAGATGTATTCTTCGCCAAAAAGAGCTATGTTAACAATAACAGAAAGCGTTTAGAGCAATTGTACGAAGGGTGGATGAAAGGAGCTGCTGAAATCAATAACTCCCCTACTGCACGTAAAAAAGCAGCTACTATTTTGGCTAGAGAATTTACGGAAAGAGGTACTGCTTTATCAACTGAGGAGGCGGACGAAATGATTGGTAATGTTCGATTGGTCACACATGGTGATAACAAAAACTTCTTTGGTTTGAATAAAAATTTCAAAGGGGTAACAGGTGAAAGTTTATACTCTAGGATGTCCAATGTATACAATGATCTTGGACATACTGGTGGTAAGTTCCCACCTGCTTGGTCACAGATCAATTACCCTGGTCTAGTCAATAATACGACTTTAACGGGAGAGGCTCATTTTCCAGAAAAGTCTAAAGATTTTGCCGCAGCTACGAAAGCTGATGAAACGAAAGCGGCCGTAGCTTCTAAGCAAGTGTCTATTAGTTTCCGAACGGGAGAATACCAATTGGATGAAAACTCCAAATATATCATTGACAAGGAGTTTGTTCCTATTGCCAATGCCTTCTCTAATGCTAGAATTAGAATTGAGGGTAACACGGATAATACGGGATCTAGAGCTACTAATATTGCACTTTCTAAGAAAAGAGCTCAAGCGGTTGCGAATTATTTGGCATCAGAATATAATATGTCCAGAAATCGTTTTGTGGTCGTTGGTAATGGTCCTGATAAGCCAGTCGCTTCTAATGATACGGAGAGAGGTCGATCTAATAATCGTCGAACAGATTTTGAATTGATTTCGGATTAATTTTCTTGAGGTTTTATTTAATAAAAATGGGATGCATCGCTGTGAAAGCGATGCATCCCATTTTTTCTGTTCGCTACCGTACACTTTTAGATTTATTTTGTAAATACTATCATAAATATAGGATCGTCGAGGTTTGTAACCTCGATGCAGTATGATGATCGTATGGCATCGAGGTTACAAACCATACCCGTCAGGCTATCAGAAAAGGCGCTTGATAATCAGGTCATTAACGACGAATTATTGGTGGCAGACATTTTAAAAATGGCTGACACCTTTTCGTAGACCCCAAGTATCAGCCACTTTCTAAGTGTCTGCTACTAAGAGTCCGTCTCTTAGACTGACGGGTATGGTTACAAACCTCGACGATCACAACAGTTTTCAATGTTTACGCGCTGGCGCAAGGTATATATTACGCAACCTCCTCCCCAATAGCCGCTTGCCATAATTCATACCACTCCTCGTGCGTCAAGCTAATTTCCAATGCCTTTAATGCAGCTTCCACTCGCTGAATTTTGGACGTACCTAACACAGATACAATCCGAGCAGGATGCTTATTAAGCCAAGCCAATAAAATTTGATCTATACCTGCATTGTATTTTTCGCCAAGAGCTTCTGCTACTTTTTGAATT
Source organism: uncultured Saprospiraceae bacterium (assembly GCA_937921525.1). Lineage (GTDB taxonomy): Bacteria > Bacteroidota > Bacteroidia > Chitinophagales > Saprospiraceae > JAFMDF01. The sequence goes on along the minus strand of CAKZUM010000534.1, from coordinate 720 downwards.
GCTTGAATAGTCACATCCTCGGACTTTCCAAATACCGTACCCCCTCCTAAAGGAGACCATGCAGTAGGTTGAATTTTATGTTTCATACATTGATCTAAAGTACCATCCTCAAAAGCATTTCGATGGGTAATCGACACCTCTACTTGATTGGTGACTAAAGGCGTGTAACTATTCAATAAGTCAAATTGAGACGGCGTATAATTAGAAACACCAAAATATTTCACCTTGCCCGCTTGTTTTAATTGAGTGAACGCCTCCGCTATTTCGCTAGGATTCATTAAATAATCAGGGCGATGCAATAAGAGTAAATCAATCTGATCAATTCCTAATTCCCGAAGGGAATTTTCCGCGGATTGAAGAATATGGGCAGCAGTAGAATCGTAAGATTTTATCTTATGTGTCGGACGTTCCTCGCAAATTAATTTGATGCCGCACTTCGTCGTTATTTGAACTTTATTCTTTAAATCCTTACGGCGTTTCAGGATAGCACCAAATTCACTTTCGGTCGTATAGCAACCATAAATATCTGCATGATCGAAATCATTGATTCCTAAATCTAGACATTGGTCAATGAATCGCTCTTGGGCAGCTAAGGAGAGCTTTTCTCCCCATACGCCTAAACGCATGGTGCCTATGATGACAGGCGAGAAGTTTATTTTGGACATTGTATTTTATTGAAGGAAGAGCAAAGAGCGGAGAATCGTGGGCGGAAAAATCATA
>CAKZUM010000533.1 GCA_937921525.1 uncultured Saprospiraceae bacterium | reverse complement strand
TTTTTTTTGGATTTTTGTAGGTCGTGTATCTAGGCGTTGACTTTTTTTATTACTAATTATGTCCTACTCCAATACGGAGCTACTTCGTAGCTATATGGATTTTTGTAGGTCGTGAAGGATGTTGACAGTTGACAGTCACCATACAGGTACGTTACGTTCTCGACCTACTGAACACATCTAATACAGGTGACCTATAAAATCATTTAAATCTGCGTTGAATTATGCGTATTTAGACATCTAGTTCCTTAAGTTGACGACATTCCACTTTGGAGTGGTCGGATGAAACGTGCAGCTTGATCGGACCACTTTAATTGAAATAGATAAGATCAATTACAAATTTTCCAATAAAAATCGCTTCAAATTTTCGCCCATAATCGCCTTAATTTCGTTAGCTGTAAATTCCTGTTTCAACATTTCCTCTACCAATAAAGGATAACCCGTCACATCAAAAGGAGTCGTAACGCTACCGTCAAAATCAGAACCCAAAGCAATAGATTCCACTCCTATTAAATCTTTAGTATACTTCATGGCTTTTACGATACCAGGGATACCTGTATCTCCGATAGCCCCAGCGAAAAATGCGATGCCGATAATGCCGCCTCTTTGAGCAATGGCTTTTAAGTGTTGGTCGGATAGATTTCTATAAGACTCTTTAGTACCATCTACACCTGTATGAGAGGTGATAATAGGCCCTTTATAATATTGCAAAATTTCATCGACTACCTTATCAGAAGAATGGGCCACATCCATAATCATATTTCGCTGATCCATTTCTTTGAGTACTTCCATGCCGAAATCGGTTAGGCCTGCTTTCTCAGTGCCATGTGCAGAACCTCCTATTTCATTATCAAAAAAATGTGTTGGTCCTAACATACGAATACCTGCGTCATATAATTTTGCTACGTTCTGAATATCTCCTTCTAAACAATGACCGCCTTCAACGCCTAGCAGACCACCTATTACAGAACGATCTTGTTTCCGCTTTTCTAAAAGTGTTTCAAAATCTTTTTTAGATTGGACAACAACAAATTTTTCATCGTATGCCGCAGCAAACTTTTTTAATTTATTTGTTTGATAGATGGCTCGATTAAATAAGCTAAACCAAGTCGAAGGTCGTTGGCCTTGACCAATACTGAGTGCCGTAATCATATCAAATGCATCGGCACTATTTTCATTAAAGTTTTGTCCTTTAGGAGATTTTGTGACTATGGTGAAAGCTTGAAAAGCTACGTTGCCTTGTTGCATTCTTGGGAAATCTACATGGCCGTAAGTGGCTGCCTTTGTTAGATTTCTATTCCAGAGTAAGGCATCACAATGTAGATCGCCAACAAAGTCGAGGCTATTATATAAGTCAGTAGCTTTTTTAGAAGCAGTATAGGGTGGGTTGGTACTTACTTTATTGGCATCTTTATCTACTATGGGTGGGGCTATTAAAGTGAATACAAAGTACAGTAATAAAATGGTAATAATTGACCATAAAAGAATTTTTATACTCTTGTTCATGATGTTATCTTTTTACTATTTAAATACATAGCAGTAAGTCAAGTTGTATTAGTTAGATTATTTCTATTTTCTGAACTTTTCTTATTTCGCTTCCTCTTGGGGATTGGAGTGATTGGTTCTGAAAATCATAAATCATATTTCATACATCATAAATCTTAAATCTGCCCACTATGCGAAATTAGATAGATTTATGATGTATGATTTTCTGCCACTGTCCCAAATATTAGGATAAAAACAAATTAAGCCTCCGCATCCCACTCCTCTCTAAAACGAATTAATTCTCCATCTATCCAAGATTGCGTTTGTTCTAGTAATGCTTTTGAATCTGTACCAGTAATAGGTTTTCCGAAACTAACTTTTGTCACCATTTTTTTACTAAAGGTAGCTATCACATGTCCAACAAAGCTGTACTTGCTAGTCCAGTAAAATGATTTGTCTTTATAGTCAACCGCCATAGGGAGAATAGGGATGCCTTTCTCAGCAGCGATTCTAAAACTTCCTTCTCGAAATAATTTGGTGGTGGGTTGGTCATTGGTTCCTCCTTCTGCATAGACGATGACAGAATAGCCTTCCTCAATAGCATCTGCAATTGCATCTCTTGTTGCTGCTCGACTTGATTTATTTTCTCGATCTACATAGACGACTCCTGTTAGTTTTATTCCATACCCCATGATTGGCCAACTAGCTACCTCGTTCATCACTACGGGGATAAAAGCCGCTTCTGGACATTCTAAGACTGGATCAAAATAGGTTCTATGATTGCTAATAAATAAATAAGTACCTTCAGGAACAGTTCCCGTCACTTCTCTTTCGACCCCATTTAATTTGTTAATTAACCATCCTAGATTTTGTCGATGGGCGATTGCGCCTTTTAAATTAAAACCTAGTATTCCCCGAATAATGATGAAAAGAATATAAGACGTAATGAGTAGGCCGGTGAGGACAAAAAAGAAAACTCCTTTTATTTTAGACATAAATTGATAAATTCTATTGGTAGTCAGAAGTGTATCTGAAAAGCCACAAATCTAATTAATTTAATAGAGTTTATTTAAAAAAACGTAATTTATATAGGTGTATTAAAATGTCTGATACTGATCTTCTATTTATAATATCTATATACATCTTTATTATAGAAGTTGTTTAAAAATGTATAACTGGATTATTTACAAGTCATTGATTATTAGCTTCCCATCCGCAAGCGGTTCGGAAGTATACTTCCTCATGCCTTTTTTATTTCCCGTAGCTAAGCAGGCTGACCGAGAATGCTGTTTTTGGCAGACTTCCCAAGTTTTCAAAACTTGGTAAGTCTTGGTTATCAATTAGTATCAACTACGTAGATGAACTTGTCATCTATGAATTTTTCTTATCCCAAAAAGCTCCTCAGAATAACAATCAAAAACCCTATTTTTGTTCTGTCATTCTAAAATTCTCTTAATGAGGACCCGATTAGGAACTTTGGCTCAAAATTAGGATTATTTATCTAAGAGAACAATGACGAAATACCTTATCCCCCGTCAAATGAATGTAACAGAACTAACAAGTCTAATACAAACCTTTATTCGAAATGAAACGACAATTATTAGAAACAGAGCAAAAAGCATTAGAAATCAATTTAGATGATAAGGTCTATGGTGCTTTTGCAGAGATTGGTGCTGGACAAGAGGTGGCTAGATACTTTTTTCAAGTGGGTGCTTCTTCAGGTACCATTGCTAAAACGGTTTCTGCCTATGATAAAGTAGTTTCTGATAAAATTTACGGAATACAAGGTACTGGTCGATATGTATGTGAATCTAGGGTTTATAAAATGCTAGATCACGAATATAGTTTAATGCAGGAACGTTTGGATACAGAACGTCCTGATACCTGTTTCTTTGCTTTTGCAGATACGGTGGCCGCCATTAATTTTACTAAAACGATAAAAGGGGATGGTTGGTTAGGCCTTCGGTTTCAACTTGATCCACAGGGGGCACCGAATGATCTAGTGATACATGCTAGAATGCTGGATCATGATAATAAATTACAACAACAAGCTATCGGCATTTTGGGTGTTAATTTACTCTATGCCTGCTATCGGTATAAGCATGACCCAGAGTTGATGGTCGAATCCTTATTAGACGGCTTAAGAGGTCGGGTTTCTGTTGATATGGTACGTTTAACTGGGCCAGACTTTGAAAATGTTGATAATCGTTGGTTGAGTCTTATGTTAGTCAAGCATCAGTTGACAGATGTAGCTATATTTAATGCGGAAGGTCAAAATATTCATGCTTCTGAATTTTTATACAAAAAACATGTCATGGTAGTAAGAGGTAGCTTCCGACCTGCTACGCTTGTTAATATGGATATGATTAAGAGTGCCTTCCAGCAGTTTAGGCAAGATGCGCCAGTAGCATCCAATAAAACGTACTTATTGACAGAAATCACAATGGACAATTTATGTTCAGAAGGAGAACTCAATGTAAAAGATTTTTTGGATAGAGCAGATATATTATGTGCTATGGGGCAGACGGTTGTCATTTCCAATTGTCATAAGCAAAATAAATTAATAGACTACTTATCGGAATATAAAGTACAAAGACTTGGCTTAGTGATTGGTATTCAAGAGCTACTGAAAATGATGAGTAATACTTTTTTAGAAAATCAAGAAAAATCGCTACTAGCAGCCTTTGGTGATTTGTTTAACCAAAAAGTGATCTACTATGTCTACCCTGCTTTACAAGAAGGTAGTGGAGAGATATTACAATGTAGCGATTTACCTGTTCCAGAGGAAATTACTTTTCTATACCAACATTTATTAGGGTCTAAACAAATTAGAGATATATCTGGCTATAAACCAGAGGTTTTGCATATTTTTTCTACCCAAGTATTGCAAATGATTCAAAATAATGAAGAGGGCTGGGAACGAATGGTCCCTGAAAAAGTAGCTGCATTGATCAAAGAAAAGTGCCTATTTGGATTTCCCTATGAGCAAATGGAATTTGAGTATTAAATCTAATTCAACCTGAAAATCTCTATTAGGAATGGTTCATTAATAAATGTCGTTTTTATGCGCCGTTATTTTTTCTTTATGCAAGGCGAAAAACGTAGGCGATGCCTAGCATCGACGAGGCTTTTCAACATGAGCAAAAGGGAAAGATTCGGGGAATCTTTATCTT
>CAKZUM010000532.1 GCA_937921525.1 uncultured Saprospiraceae bacterium | reverse complement strand
TATGAAGAAGATATGGAATTACTAAAGAGGGATGCAGAAAGATTGACGAAAATATATGATAAAGTAATTGAAAATCTTAAAGAGAAGAAAGAAAAGACGGTAGGTAAAAAAGGATAAAAGTAAAGCCTTTCAAAATGAAAGACTTTACCACAATAGAGAGAATCATTAAAGGCATTACAAATATAAGACTATTTCCTGTAATAAATGAATTTTTTCTAGTGATTCGTGACAGCCTATTTAAATAATTCTATGTTAACGCCTTGTTAATCCGCTTATTATCACCAGTTTAACTACCTAATAAATAATGATATAATATATTCCTCTGTTATTAAATCGAATCTAAGACAGCCGGATTCATCCCCATCTGAGAGAACCCACCATCATGATATAGGTTTTGCATAGTTACCATTCTCGTTAAATCTGAGAACAAAGAAACGCAGTATGCCGCACAATCTTCCGAAGAGGCATTACCAAGGGGTGACATTTTATCAGCATAATCAAAAAACACATCAAAGCCTTTTACACCACTTCCTGCAGTTGTTATTGTGGGGGATTGTGAGATTGTATTCACTCTTACCTTTTTAGATACGCCAAAATGATAACCAAAGCTTCTAGCAAAAGATTCTAATAATGATTTGGATTCCGCCATCTCACTATAATCAGGAAAAGTCCTTTGAGCTGCAATATACGTAAGGCCCACAATAGACCCCCAGTCATTTATCGCATCCATTTTGTACATCGTTTGCATCATTCGATGAAAAGAAATCGCTGATATGTCAAATGTTTTTTGCATCCAATCATATTTAATGTCCGTGTAAGCTCTTTTTTTACGAACATTTAAAGACATACCAACAGAGTGTAGAACAAAATCGACTTTACCTCCTAAAATGTCCATTGATTGAGAAAATAAATTATCTAAGTCTTCTTGGCTGGTTACATCCGCAGGTATTATTTGCGCATTTAGTTTTTCCCCTAGTTCTTGAATTTTCCCAAATCTAAGCGCAACTGGCGCATTGGTAAGTGTAATAGCAGCCCCTTCTGCTACGCAACGTTCTGCTATTTTCCATGCGATTGACTTATCATCTAAAGCACCGAAAATAATTCCCTTTTTATTAGCTAATAAATTGTTTGACATTTTTAAAATTTATAAGAAATGATGAAGTTAGAATATTACTAATTCCATGATGGCGCAAAGATGAGAAAAACCATTAAAGTATTAGTTATATATCTTAGAATTTTTCAAGATGCTATACTTAGTAGTTATTCAAGTTAATAGTGTCAGGTATAATTTGGATGAGTTTTGGATTTAGACGAGTTAAAAAACGGAGGCATAGCCTTAGTTACGCCGAGTATTTTTAAGGAAGTATAAATTCAAAAATCGCCAAAGTATCCGACAGAATTAACTTGAATAACTACTTAGATGGCAGAAATTTTCAAAATGGCTGTCATCTTTCCTAGAAACCCAGATGACAGCCACTTTACAAGTTTCTGCCATCAATAGTCCGTCTCTTAGCCTGACGGGTATGGGCTTCGCCTTTATACTCTTTCATCGCTTTCCATATTATAAAAATGACTTTTCGTTCGCCCTATTTGGTAAAATTATCTATTTGTAGTTGCTAGATTCTGTTAGAATTGTCGTGCGTTATTCCTATTTATAAAATCTTTTGTATTTTTCTCTATTTTCTTACATTTTTAAAAGAAATTCTCTTTTCTTTAAGTTTCGATTTATCACCGCTTTTCATAAGAATTTTGAATATGGAAAGTACATGTAGCTATTCCTCCCCTAGAAGGAATATAAAGAGGATAGTTACCAATTATTAAAATCTAGTTATGAAGCAATTTTTTACACGATTTATCTTTTTATTTTTAGTGCTAGGTTTGGGTTCTTCCCTACACGCACAACTCATTTTAGAAATCTCCGAACCCGAGGATGTTGCCGGATTTTATGTTGGCGGTGGTGCAGCATTTTTCACAGGCTGTGTTACTGATCCTATAGTAGGAGAAATAGTGCAAGCGAATGATGGCTCGGCTACTCCAACGGAAGGTTGCGAAGCAATTGCTAATGACGTAGCTGGAAAAATAGCCTTATTAGATAGAGGGTCTTGTACTTTTGAACAGAAGGCCTTAAATGCCCAGGCTGCTGGAGCCATTGCCTTAATTATTTGTAATAACAACCCAGACTCAGATCAAGAAAATGGTGGTGCATTTGGTATGTCAGATGTAGAAGAATTGACAGATCCTGTAGATATTCCAATACTTGGTGTAAGCCAAGGTGGCTGTGCTAATTTTAGAATGTCTTTACCGCTTACTGGTTCTATTACCAGTTTCTTTTTTGTTCCTGATAATGATTTAGCTACCATATGGGGTGATAAGTCTGGTCAAGGCGATTTTAATGGTGGTAACAACGGTTGGTCTTCTGTAGGAACTACCTGTCTAGGGTCGCCAACAGAGTACAGCGTATGGCAGTGGAAAGAAAATGCAACGGCTGACCAAGGAGCGTTTTCAGCTGGTGCCTTACCTATAAGCAGCCCAAGTGCCTGTAATGGAGCTATGGTTTTTGATTCCGATTTTCACGATAATAATGGAGAAGATATTAGTCAAGGACAAGGACCTTGTCCTTCGGCACAAGAAGGTTCTTTGGTTTCTCCTGCCATTGATTTGAGTGGCGTTACTGGTGGAGTTGCTTTGAGTTTCTATCAAGAGGTTCGACAGTTCCAAAGCGAATTTTATGTTGGCTATAGTACTGATGGTGGTACTACTTGGCAAGAAACCCAAATTAATACGGATATTCCTTTAAATGAAACAGGCTCTTTTGAAAATTCTTACCAGATACTTCCTTTAGAAGGTGCTGCTGGTGTAAGCAATTTACAAGTAAGATTTAGAATGGTTGGTAATTATTATTACTGGCTAATTGATGATGTAAAAATTACAGAAGGATTTAGAAATGAATTAATTGTATCTGATTTCTTTTATACACCTGCTAGTGCTGCACAACCAGTTTCACAAGTAGTAAATGATCCTTTCTTATTCCAAATATTAGCTACAAATAATGGATCAGATGAACAAACTGACGTGGTTTTCAAAGCTGAGATTATTGAACTAAGTCTTGATGCTGCAGAAAATTTAGTGGAGACAGTTGTATTTGTAGATAGTGCCTTATTCGCTACTATTCCAGTCGGAGTTGATACGGTTTTGCAAATTGAAGACCTGTACGAACCAGAATTAGAACCAGGTTCTTACCTGATTCGATATACCTTGACGCAAAATGGAGGAGACGAAAATCCATCTAATAATGTGGAAGAAACTTCTTTTGTCGTCACAGAAAACACCTTTGCAAAGGACTTAAACGGTGGGGATGATATAGCAAGAAATGGCGGAGAGGAAAAACATGCCTACGCTAATATTTATGGTATATCAGAAGAAACACAGGAAAATTTTGTGCTAGATAATATTTCCTTCCGATCTTTCTTACCAGAGGAGGAAGGTATTTTAGATGGCAATACGGTGAATGTTTACCTAATGAGGGTGGCTGATGAGGTGGAAGAAGGCTTCGCTAATTTTAATTTCACAAGTACAGATATTACTGCGGAGGGTCAACTTGAATTTGTGGGTATTAGTACAGATTTCATCTATCCTACTGGGGCAGGAAATGGTGGTTCAGACTTCTTTGAAACTACTTTAGAAAATTTTGATTCGGATAGTCCTGTTATTCAATTGGAGCCTGGCAAACGCTATTTTGCAATGACAGAGTATCCAACTGAAAGTGCTCACATTTTTCAAATTTACAGTACAGAAATAAATTATACTTTTATTTCTAGTCTACTTCTCTACGAAAGATGGTTTAATGGTTTTGCTGGTCAAAATGGTTTTGCGCCTATTATTAGAATGAATATTGCCTTATCTACAGCGGTAGATGAAGTGCCTTTACCAGACGGTGCTATGCAGTTATTTCCGAACCCAGCTACGGATTATATTCAAGCACAATTTGATTTAGAAAATCAATTAGAAGCTACTGTTACGTTAGCAACTATTGATGGTAAAGTAATTGACTATAGAAACTTAGTCTTGCAAAACGAAGTTGTTGAATTCCAAACGAGTAATTTATCTGAGGGGATGTATCTTATGAGAGTTGCCACAGAGGAAGGAACACAAACTAAAAAATTCCTTGTTAAGCGACCATAGTATTTGCAGAAATTCTTAGATAACTTCGTTACTTAAAATTATAAAACGCAAAATCAATTACTGTTATTGATTTTGCGTTTTTTTTTGTCTAAGTAAATTAAATTCATTGAATGGATATATACCTAATAAGACACACCACGCCCAAAGTAGATAAAGGAATCTGCTATGGGGCAACAGACCTATCCGTAGTAGAAACATTTCCTACAGAAGCGCAAGCAGTAAAATCAATATTGCCAATATACCAAGCTACTACTCTAGTCTATTCCAGTCCGTTAATACGATGCCATCAATTAGCGCAGTATATCGCCCCACCCCAACGCATAATCGTAGAGCCATCCTTTAAAGAAATTAGCTTTGGAGATTGGGAAATGCACCCCTGGAAATCTATAGATAAAACCATTATGAAAAACTGGTTTGAAAATTTTGTAAATATATCCCCACCTAACGGAGAGGCTTTCCAAACAGTATTTGATCGAACAATTAAAGCATTAGAAATAGCTAAAGGTAAGGCGAAAGATCAATTATGGATTGTAGCACATTCGGGAATAATTCGGGCCGTCCTATGTCATTATCAAAATATTCCTTTAAAGGATGCTTTCAAATCGAATATGGAATATGGCGCCGTCTATAAAATAAATGAGCTAACAAAAGAGGTGCATCAGCTAAAATAAAAATAGACATTGTACTACCAATAGTGAG
>CAKZUM010000531.1 GCA_937921525.1 uncultured Saprospiraceae bacterium | reverse complement strand
TTTGTAGGTGGCCAGTTATTTCTTTCCATATTGTTTTTAACATCCAACAAAATTAGAAATTCTTGTCACAATTCTAACTATATAGCCTATTTTTGTTGAAAGCGTTTTATCGCTTAATTTACAACTTTAGAAGAGTAGCCCAACATACTAATCGGCGCATATTTTATTTGTACCAATCCACCAGATAAAGCCCGTTCATTATTTTGGAAATGTACAACAGTATGAATCCTACTCTGATCGCCCTCTAAAGTAGTGGGTAGAAATAAACCAGATTCGGGCGCATCGTATGGGAAGCTTGCAAAAGTGGTTTCTCTCCAAGTTGGCTCATTAGGACCTGCAATAACCGCCGTATAAATACCTTGAAAAATAAAAGGCTCAAATAACAGTTCCCAAAATTGTGCAGACAAGGAACAAGAAGTAAGTAATTGAAAAAGACCGACAAGTATTATTTTATTTAAAGTTTTCATGGTTTGAAAGAAAGGATTTAGTAACTTTTCTAGTTCAAATTACTAAAATATTTAAAAAAAATAGAAACTTAATCATAAGAATAATAATTTGCCATTGAAGTTGTTTAAGAATTGATCCTTTGCCAATTATTTTTCAACCTTACGATTAACTACTTCAACAAAAACGCTAATTAACCTTACTGACTGACATTCAATCCATGAGAAACTATTGCTATTTTCTACTTTGTATCGTTTTACTAGGTTTTTCAAAAGAACCTAGTACGCCACTCAATAAATATCCTCAAGATTACTTTCGCTCTCCTATAGATCAACCTATTCGATTGTCTGGTACTTTTGGGGAATTACGTTCCAATCATTTACATTCTGGCATTGATATAAAAGCAGCTAATGGTAAAGTGGGGCAGCCTTTGTATGCAGCAGCCGATGGCTATATCGCTCGTATAAAAGTGTCTTCAAGTGGATATGGAAATGCCTTGTATATCGTACATCCTAAAGGGTATATGACGGTATATGCACACATGAAAAATTTCAACAAATCTGTTGCCAAGTATGTCAAGGAACAACAATATGAAAAAAAATCGGCGAATGTAGACTTGTACCTCGGCCCTGAAACATTCAAAGTTAGTAAAGGTGAACAAATTGGGAAACTAGGTGTGTCAGGACGTTCATTTGGCCCACATTTACACTTTGAAATAAGAGACAATAGTACTCAGAAACCTATTAATCCTTTATTGTTTGGGCTAAAAATGGAAGACCATATAGCACCAAAGATGCACCAATTAAAAGTATATTCCTTAAATGATAAAAAGGAAACCCTTTCTACTAAAACCTATGAATTACAAAAGAATGGAAACCGATATACCATCAAAGGAGATACCCTGACTATTGGTGCTTGGCGAGCAGGTTTTGCTTTAAAAGTGTACGATCATCACGATGGAGTTAGTAATTGGAACGGCATATATGCACTAGATATGTACAAGAATGGGACATTAGAACATAGTTTTGATATGGAAACCTTTGCTTTTTCTGAAAGCCGCTATATCAATTGTCACTTAGATTATAAAGAACAGGTTAATAATAAAGCCTATTTCAATAGATGCTATCCGTTACCTGGTAACAAGTTATCAATCTATAATAAAAAAGAAGGATTCGTAGATTTGCATAAAAACAAACCTGCTGCAATAAAAATGGTAGCTAAGGATGTAGATGGCAATGAAAGTGTTTTTGAATTTTGGGTAAAAAGGGGAGAAGTATTACCTCCTAAATCTTTGAATTATAATTATCCCCTACAATGGAATGAAGCGAATGCTATCAATTTAGGTGACCTAAAAGTGAACTTCCCCAAAGGCGTATTGTATGAAAATGCCTATTTGAAATACGAAACCTCGATTGATAATTCTGAAGATGTTTTTTCTCCCCTACATCATATTGGTAAGCCTGATATTCCACTACATAGTTATTATACGCTTGCTATGAAGCCAACGAATTTACCTAACCACTTAAAAGATAAAGCGGTTATAGCTTATTGTGATGGAGAAGAAATGATTAGTCAAGGAGGTAAATGGAAAGATGGTTGGTTGACTACCAAAGTTCGGACCTTAGGTGATTTTTGTATTACAATAGATGATACCCCTCCTACGATTGAGCCTAGTTCCTTTAAAAAAGATATGACAGGTGCTTACAGTATGTCTTTCAAAATAAACGATAGTATGCCTACAGGTGGTAAGGCTAAAGCTATAAAGTATAAAGGCTACATTGATAATAAGTGGGTACTAATGACGCTAGATGAAAAGAACAATAAACTAGTTCATTCTTTTGATAGTCGGACAGGAAAAGGGGAACATGTTTTCAAATTGGTAGTGACAGATGATCGTGGGAATGAGGCTATTTTTCAGGAGATGTTTTTGCGGAGGTAGTGGGTAGGGGCTGAAAATCAGAAATCAGAAATCATACATCAGAAATCATACATCTGCTAAATAGACAATAATTAGACTGATTTATGATGTATGATTTATGATGTATGAGGTATGATTTACGCACACGCTCCACACCTAAAAAGTAGGACATCCCATCGCCCGTCGACTCCCGCCCATTCGATCTGGATTGATAATAGAATAAGAAATAGTAATACCTCCAGTCAAAAAGAAATCATTATTATTGGGATTACCTCTTACGATTCCTCTGCCCGGAGAAGTTTCATCTGTGCCAAAGAAATTATCTGTTTGATAGGCAATGTTTGCAGATGTTGCACCATTAGCCACGAGTAAGTCTCTATAATCGGCGTAAGTACTACTAACATCATCCAAGTAGTCTGTAAATGTATAATGAGCAGTAACTTCTAAGCCAATAGTAAAATCTTCATTGAGTTTAAATTTCACTCCACCTCCCAACAAAGCACTGAAATTATATAGTTCATATCGCTCTACATTATATCCTGGAACACCTTGCCCTTCTGTCCGTAAGGGTTGCAACTCATAGGTAATTCCTTGGAATTCCGCCTGTGGATTAAAGGTAAAAAAACTACCCCCAAGGGCAATATAGGGCGAAGCTATTGATTCAGATTCAAAGATAGTCGCCAATGGATGCCATTCTACTCTTAAGCTAGCATCTAGTAGCGGAGAGAAAAATCGAAGATTCCTCTGTTGAATAGCTGTAAAAGAGGACAAAGAATCCTCTCCAACCAAATCAGTTGATAGAATTTGTAATCTAAGACTCAACTGGTCGTTAAAGTTGTATCTCAGAAAACCGCCTACTCCAAATTTGGTTTGCTGCCTTAAGACATTAAACTCACTTGATGCCAAGTCCCCTTGATAGTTAGCCCCCCCAACGAATGCACCTAGTTCCAAAGTCTGACCTTGTACTTGAAATGGACTACTGCCCGTTATTAGGAGGACTAGCACCATATTCTTTAAACTAGATAGAAGTATTTTTTTTATTTCCATGATTTTCATAGGTTAAGTAACGATGAAATAATAAATTGGTCACCCGCCCGACTGCGTCAGCGGGCTGGTCTGGACGAGAAGATTTTGTTCTCAGTTTTTCTTAAAAAATCCTTGCATAGCCTGGCTACGGAAGTATTTTTTAAGAGAAAATGAGGGCAAAAGATTCCGTCCTAGATGTTCAAATTATTATTTTATCGTTACTAAGCTTTACTTTTGCGTTTTTTTTCGTCTATATGATA
>CAKZUM010000530.1 GCA_937921525.1 uncultured Saprospiraceae bacterium | reverse complement strand
TACCACAAGGAAAATCTATAGACAATGAAATCCAGATATTAAAGTCATTAAACATACACAAGAAGGTTGTTGAAAGATTAAACTTACACGTTCAATATTTTAGAATTGACCGTTTTAAAGAAATAGAATTATATACCTCTACCCCATTCCTAGTTGATACTTTTCAATTAAATCAAGCCAATGATTTTGGTAGTTCCTTTCTTGTAGAACTCTCTGACCAAGATTTTTTCTTATTTAAACATACGAGCGCAGATCAGGCAATTCGCTGTCAGTTCGGCGTACCATTTGAGACAGCGCAAGGAAAATTTACGATCTCCAAAAACCCAAAAGGTATACTAGCTAACGGAAATTATAGATTAGTCATTAACAATATTGATGCCGTTGCCAATGATTTTAAATTTGGTGTATTTGTACAATTGATTGGCAATCCCTACACTTCTAGTATGTTAGAAATTAGTCTAACAGACCCAGTAGCAGAAAAAGCTTGTGATGTCATCAATACACTAGTAGAGATATATGGCGAAGAAGAAGAAAAAGAAAATAGTGTTGTATTAGAAAACACTTTACAACTCATTAATGAGCGAGTGGACAATTTAGCGATAGAACTAGATTCTATTGAAGGAGATATTCAACGATTCAAAAGTAAGAATGAAATCGTCAATGACAACGTATCTTCTAGTATGGATTATGCGCAACAAGAAGTCCGTACCTCTTTGCAAGAACTATCAAAATATGAAATAGAAAAAAGTTTATTATCTGCCTTAGAGCAATCGCTCTTAGAAGATAACTTTCAGACGAAATTAATCCCTGTTACACTCATAGCAGATAATCCTATTTTTTCTAACTTGATAACGGAGTATAATAATTTAGTTCTTCGCAATAAAGAAATGTCCATTACAGCTAGTAAAAAAAATCCGTCTAGAATAGAGTTGGAAACAAAGATTGCAGACACCCGAACTTTTCTATTACAAACCATTAAGAATCAATATAAAAATATTGACATACCCGTAAAAGAAATTGAAGGTAATTTATTGAGGCTTAAAAGTAGTATGAGCAGTGTTCCTCAATTAGAAAAAAAATTACTAGAGAAAAAAAGAACCCAAGAAGCAAAGGAGAAATTGTATTTATTCTTATTACAGAAAAAAGAAGAAACCGTATTATCGGAAGCAGTCACTTCTTCTAAGATCAGAATCATAGAAAAAGCAACTGTAGCCAGTTATCCTAGCTACCCAAAGAAAAAATTTATTAAATCTGTAAGTGGATTATTAGGTTTTTTATTTCCATTTCTATTAATTCTGATTGCAGAATTTTTTGATAATAAAATTGACTCTATACAATCTGTGCAACAATTGACAAGTATTCCTATACTCGGTTGGTTGCCCAAGAAAAAGGTAAAAGATAAAATAGTAATTGAGGCTGAAAATAATAATAGCATCAACGAATTGTTCAGGACTTTAAGAATGAGATTGCATCATGTAAGCGAGGAGAATTCGAATAAAATTATGATGATTTCCTCTCCTGATGCCGGGAATGGAAAAACTTTTGTTGCCGTTAATTTAGGTATTACTTTATCTCTTACGAATAAGAAAGTATTACTGCTTGATTTAAATTTACGTAAACCGAAATTGGCAAACTATCTTGGTGTATCAGAAAAAAAAGGTGCTATTAATTATCTAAATCAAGAATGTACTTTTGATGAAATAGTTAATCCCTATCCAAATAATAACAATCTATCTTATGTGTCAAGTGGAGGAAAAACTAAAGAACCATCAGAGCTATTATTGTCAGATCAATTAGAAAAATTACTGCAAGCAGCAGCTGAAAAATTCGATTATATTTTAATAGATACGCCACCCATCGGATGGGTATCTGATGCTTTATCTATTAGAAATTTTGTAGATACCATATTTTTAGTAGTTCGCCACCAACATACAGAAAAAGCGGCAATTGAAAAAATAGAAGACTTATATAAAACTCAAGAACTAGGCAATACTTATCTGATATATAATGGCAGTGTAGAGAAAAAAAGTCTTTTCGATTACTTTGTATTCAATAAGAAAAAAACTAACTATTATGCCTAGAGTACCTACCTATATAATAGCAGAAATCGGTCAAGCGCATGACGGAAGTTTGGGAATTTTACATTCTTATATTGATGCCGTAGCAACAACAGGAGTAGATGCTATAAAATTTCAGACACATATTGCCGAAGCTGAAAGTAGCTCAGCTGAGCCTTTTAGAATCAATTTTTCTTATGAAGATGCTACCCGATTTGATTATTGGAAAAGGATGTCTTTTACTAAAGAGCAATGGATCGGAATCAAAACCCATTGCGAAGAGGTAGGGCTAGAATTTTTGTCTTCTCCCTTTTCACAAGCGGCTGTTGATTTGTTAGAATCCATAGGCATGAAGAGATACAAAATTGGTTCTGGTGAGGTAACTAACTTTTTAATGTTGGAAAAAATAGCACGGACTGGCAAGCCTATTATTCTTTCTTCTGGGATGTGTTCCTTTGAAGAAATGGATGCTACGGTAGCTTTTATTGAATCTTTTGGAAACGATTTGAGCATATTACAATGCACGACCAGCTACCCTACTCCACCCGAAAGAATTGGATTGAATGTAATTGGTGAATTAAAAAATCGCTATCCCAAACATCGAATTGGTTTGTCGGAACATACTGCCAATATCGCTACAGGTATTGCGGGGGTTACATTAGGTGCGGAAATTTTAGAATTTCATACGGTGTTTGATAGAGCCATATTTGGGCCTGATGCTTCCTCCTCTTTGACAATAGCCGAGGTGAAAGAATTAGTACAAGCTATTCGATATTTAGAAGTAGCCTTTCAACATCCAATTGATAAAAATGACTTAACGCCCTATATGGGCTTGAAAAAAATATTTGAAAAAACCTTAGCGATCAATAAAGATTTACCGAAAGGGCATCTCATTACTTTTAATGATTTAGAAGCAAAAAAGCCAGCGGCACAAGGCATTGCTGCTAGCCAATTTAAAGAGGTGATTGGAAAGAAATTATTAGCGGATAAAAGCAAATATGATTTCTTAAAAATTGAAGATTTTAATTAAAAGGAAATACTGAATGAGTAAAAGAAAAATATGCGTGGTTATTACAGCTCGACCCAGCTATAGTAGGATAAAATCAGCCCTTCAGGCAATTCAAGATCATGAAGATTTAGAGTTATTATTGGTCATTGCTGCTTCCGCTTTATTGGGAAGATATGGAACGGCTGTGAAATACATTGAAGCAGATGGCTTCACTATTGCCGCTAAGGTATTTAATGTATTGGAGGGTGGAAACTTAGCAGCGCAGGCCAAGACTACTGGACTGGGTATTATAGAGTTAACCAATGTATTTGAAAATTTTCAACCAGATGCTGTAGTGACAGTTGCAGATCGGTTTGAAACGATGTCAACGGCCATCGCCGCCTCCTACTTGAACATTCCGTTAGTACATGTACAAGGTGGAGAAGTGACGGGTAATATTGATGAAAAGGTTCGCCATGCCATTACCAAATTATCAGATATACATTTTGTATCTACAAAAAAGGCAAGAGAGAGAGTCCTTAAAATGGGCGAGCAAGAAAATAGCGTTTTCCATACAGGCTGCCCCTCGATAGATTTAGCAGCGATCATTTATCGAGAAGGGACATTGGATTTTGATCCTTATAAAAAATATGGTGGTGTAGGTCAACAACCCAATTATAAAGATGGGTACATTATCATTATGCAACACCCTGTTACAACAGAATACGAGCAATCAAGAACACAAGCAATAGAAACGTTAGAGGCAGTCCATGAATTAGAAATGCCTACTTTTTGGTTTTGGCCAAATGTCGATGCTGGTTCAGATGGAACTTCTAATGCTATACGTTCTTTCAGAGAAAATAAGCAGCCCAATCATATTCATTTTTTTAAAAATATGACGCCCTTAGATTTTCTAAAGTTTTTGAAAAATAGTAAGTGTTTAATTGGCAATTCTAGCGTGGGTATACGAGAATGTGCCTATATGGGAGTGCCTGTAGTGAACATTGGTTCTAGACAAAATGG
>CAKZUM010000529.1 GCA_937921525.1 uncultured Saprospiraceae bacterium | reverse complement strand
ACAAGTTTATCCAAATCAAAAAAGTTGTTGACAGTTTTTACCACGGATTCACGGATTAGGTTAAGTAAAACTTTATAATCAGTGAATCCGTGGTAAAAATATATACGGTTAGTGTCAATCACTTTGATAATCTTGTCAATTATTAAAACAAAAATACCTTGAATTAAAGAATTTTCATTCCTTTTTCGTCATTGTTTACAACTAAAAGAAAAATAACAAGTCTAAATCTAATTTTATACTACTAAATATTTTAATTTGAACCACAAAAGAAACAAAAGGCACAAAAGAATGCCGTGAAAGGCTTTTGTTCCTTTTGTGGTTCAGCTATTTTTCGCTTGGTACACGTTTGAGAAACACACTTAAAATTTCTTATTTGATGAGTAATGATATAAGTAAGAGTCCAGAAATGCTTCAGAAAGAAGCAGCAATAAAAGCACTACAACAACAGCTAAAAAGCCGTAAGTCTACACTTAAAGGATTAAAAACTCGCCTAACAAATAGCAAAAACGACATTGAGGAGGTTCAATATAAGTCTAGTACTCGAATAATGAGTGCAATGGAGCGAATGGAAGAGTTAAAACAAGAGGTAGCAGCCTTGGCTAAAAAGGTGTTGAAGCTAAAAGGCTTATCGAAAGGAGATAAAATGGCTCTTCAAGATATGGCAGATACATTGGGACAAGACGATATGTTTGGAGAAGAATACAAAGCATATCAACAACAAAAAGCAGAACATTTAGAAAATGGTTTTTCTTTCGAAGAAGATGCAAAGGCTAAAATGAGAGATCTCTTCGAAGGCCTACAAGTAAAACCTGATGAACAAGAACAAAAAGATATTAGAAAGATTTTTGTAAAACTATCTAATAAATTTCACCCCGATCGAGCTAGAACAGAAAAAGAGGCCAAGGAATTCCATGAAATGCAACAGCAACTAAATCATGCTTACCAAAATGGAGATATACAGACCCTCTTGGAAATGGAACGCCTACTTTTGACCGAGGAGATTGACCTCAGTGACCCTAAAGCATACACTGTAGATGTACTCCAACAAGCTATTGAGCGATTAGAAAAAGAACTATCCTTTATAGAAAATCAAATTCTTAGAGTCCGACAGGAAATCAAAAACTTGAAAGATTCAGATCTAGGCGATATGCTAACGGGACTCAGAAAAGCCAAGCGGGAGGGATATAGTATCGACGATTCTATTGCAGAAATGGAACAAGGAATCAAAATGTTTACAGAGATGCGAGATGCCTTAAAAGACTCTGTAGAGCTAGGTAGGGTTTCTCCCAAATTTATGGATTTGGTGATGGGGGGAGGCCCTATGGGGGGTGGTCCTATGGGATTCTCTAGTGATGGATCAGAAATGAGTCCGCAGGAGATGATGGATGCTTTAGCTGAAATGCTAGGAGGTAATGGAAAAGGAATGGAAGACATGATGGAAATGATGAATAATGCCTCTTTTGAGGATAGTCCATTTGAAGATGCTAAATTCCAAGAAGATCAATCCGTCAAAATTACAAAAGCGATTAAATATCCCAGAGCTAAAAAATGTAGCTTAAAGAATTATGTAGGAAGAGTTGTAGATGTCAATTACAATCACAGAGGTCAATTAGAATATACCGTGTCATTAGATAGTGTCTCCCTCTCAGATTTACCAACCATCGCTATTAAAGAGTCTGTAGAATGGGATGAAGATTTTCAAGATATTGATGGAATTTTAGAAAAAGATTTAGTGGCTTGTAAAGCAAGAGATACGGAAGAAGAAAGCCATATTAGCTATCGAAAATTATTACACCAATATAAGTGGAGTCATTTAGATAAAGCACAAGCAGAAAGAATACGAAAAATTCTATTAACAGATCATAGAAAGAACGATCAAGAAAATTGGGTTGATTTTCTAAATCAATTAGACTTTCCACTTCATGTTGCTATTATAGGCCTATTACATGTTCCAGCGAACACAAAAGCAGAGATACTAAGCATATCCGATATGGATTTTGAAGATGGAATTATTGTCAATCTTCAAGTCGAAGGTAATATAGGTCGCTATCCTTTATTTGATCTAAAAGCAATAGATGAAAAATCCACTCTTAATACGATACTTGATGATTATAGCGAATGGTATGAAGACTATAGCCAAGACAACGATGATGATGACCTCTTTTTTTAGGAAAATTAATAAGAAACTTGCAAAGACCTAAATTAATCAATAAGTTTGCAATAGAAATATATTAATCTATTATGAATAACAATTTTACATTTAGCTTCTTTTTTTACTTTTATGGCCAAGCCTAAGAGGAGCTACCTTATTATTGTTTATCTAAGATTAATCAAATAAATGGCTCCGAAAGGGGCCTTTTTTGTTTTAAGGAATTATCTGTTTTAGAATAACATGTTTAACCAAACCAATTATTATTTTTTCTTTTTCTTCTTTTTTGGTTTTCCCAATAGGGAACTCTAAACGGTTTGGTATTGAATAATATAACCTAAAGAGTTCCCAATTGTATGGAGAACTCTTTTTTAGTTTTTAAAATTACGCAAATGCCTAAAAGCAACGGAACAATAAGTGCGACTTCTTTAGAAGAAGATATAGAGGAGGAGACGACTGTAAGAATAGCCATACAAGGATACCCTGGGGCATTTCATGATGTAGCTGCCCGATCTTATTATGCGGAAAGAGAGGTAGAAATTATTCCTGCTGATTGGTTCGACAAGCTGGTCGATTTGGTAGAAGATCCGGGTAAAGCAGACGTTGGCATGATGGCTATTGAAAACACCTTGGGTGGAGGTATTTTAGAAAACTACAAATTAATCAATCAATCTAGTCTCCATATCACTGGAGAAATTTACCTCCGAATTATTCAAAATCTAATGGCCTTGCCCGGTCAACGAATTGAAGATTTAACAGAGGTCCATTCTCATTATATGGCGATTCGCCAATGCAAACCTTTCTTTAATAAATACCCTCATATTAAATTAGTGGAAACGCTAGATACCGCACTCAGTGCTAAAAATATTAGAGACAATAATCTCAAAGGAGTTGGTGCCATTGCCAGCTCGCTAGCAGCTAATTTATATGGAATGGAATTATTAGCGGAAGGTATTGAAACGAATAAAAAGAACTTTACCAGGTTCTTGGTATTACAACACCAATATTTTTCTGGGAATGATCTAACTCAAGTAGATAAAGCAACAATCTCTTTTACGACTAGCCATGCTCCTGGTAGTCTGAATAAAGTTTTATCCGTACTAGCCGCTTATAATATAAGTTTATCAAAAATTCAGTCAGTCCCTATTGTGGGTCGTACTTGGGAATATATGTTTTTCGCAGACATTATTGCAGATAATGCGATGCGACTCGATCAAGGCTTACGTGCTACTAGACCTATTTGCAATAATTTGAAAGTCTTGGGGATGTATCAGCAGGGAAAGCATTACTAGGATAGAAAATATGTACTACTTATTAATTTACGAACTAGTAGATAATTACCTCACAGCAAGAGAAGCATTTCGAGCACAGCATTTTGCGCATGTCAAAGCAGCTCAAGCTCGTGGAGAATTTATTCTAGGTGGAGCATTCAATCCAGTAACAGAAGCTGGCTTATTATTTAAAGTGGAGGATCTATCGATTATTGAAAACTTTGTCAAAACAGACCCTTATGTTATCAATGGATTAGTAAAGGCATGGCATATTAAAAAATGGACAATCGTTATCGGTCTGGATAATTAAAGTTCTTTGATAATTAATTTACGTTCTTTGACAAATTCCGTGTTCAAATAAAAAGAAAAATCAAAAGCGACCAACGAGAGTGTTGGTTTTTATTTTTATTTGATCTTTTTCACGGGGTTTGTCAAATAACCTTAATTTATAGCAGCATGATTGAAATTAAAAAAATAGGCTTAGCAGAATTAGAGGAGGTAGCCATATTATTTAATGCCTATCGAGTATTTTACAATAAGCCATCAGATATAGAAAGTGGTAAAGCATTTTTAAAAGAAAGAATTCAAAAAGAAGAGTCTATTGTATACGGTGCTTATGAGGGAGATACGATGGTAGGCTTCACTCAACTCTATCCGCTGTTTTCTTCTGTCCGAATGAAAAGACTCTGGTTGTTGAATGATTTGTTTGTACAACCTACTGCTAGAGGCAAAGGGATTTCTATAAAATTGATTGACGCTGCAAAGGAATTATGTAGACAAACAGATGCCTGCTCGCTTTGCCTAGAGACTGGACAAGATAATGTTGTAGGCAATCAACTATATCCTAGAACTGGATTCGAATTGGATGAAGAGTACAATCATTATGAGTGGACAACGGTTTAGTGGAGAATAGAGAACCGAGAGTAGAGAATAGAGATGTATTCCGTTTACAAAATGAATAGATGCAAAACAATTCAGAGGGAAGTCCAAGCCAATTGATCCGACCACTGCAAGTGGAATGTCGTCAACTTAACAAAAACTAGGCAGCTTATCAGACATAATTCAACGCTGAGCTACTTCGTAGCTACACGGATTTCTTTGGATTTTTGTAGGTCGTGTATCTAGGCGTTGACTTTTTTTATTACTAATTATGTCCTACTCCAATACGGAGCTACTTCGTAGCTATATGGATTTTTGTAGGTCGTGAAGGATGTTGAGAGTTGAAAGCCACCATACAGTTACGTCACGCTCTCGACCTACTGAACACATCTAATACAGGCGACCTATAAAATCATTTATTCAGAAAACTTAGTTTACAGACTATTACTTACAGCTATTTATTTTTTGTACATTTGGTTT
>CAKZUM010000528.1 GCA_937921525.1 uncultured Saprospiraceae bacterium | reverse complement strand
CTTCCGCATTTATGGCTGCCAAATATAAATCTATACTGCGTTGGAAAGCCTCGTCGATGCTGGGCATCGCCTACGTTTTCCGCCTTGTCTAGCTTTATATTTGACTACCCAAAATGGGGAACTTATTTTTCACTCGCTACTAAAGAGGAAATTACCCTCACCACCTATAATACAACCGATATGTTACAATTTAGACTTAAATTGCTCCTACTCGTAGTAGGCCTTTTCTTATCGCTATACAGTACCGCCCAAGATTGTGCAAAGGTGGGCATAGTGACCGAGATTGGAGATTTAGGTTTATCGGATTGTGAGTGGGTAATATTATCAGTGAATGATGGAGCTTTACTTGTTCCTGAGAATCCATCAGAGGATTTTGAAGATGGCGCTTTTATCAAATTCTCCTTTGAGATACTTCCCGATAGTATGGGATGCAGTACACAGTTGACTAATGTATCCATTACTTGTTTAGAGTATCTTATTGGAAACAATGATTGCCAGTTTCAATTAGAAAAAGAAAAAAACGGAACAGCCTACCAATTAGAAATTTATAATCCAACAGATTTTGGACCCTACCACCCACAAATAATAGAATGGTATAATTATGAGACAGGTTTAATTTTAGGGAACGATCCTATTCTCGACTACACGCCGACCAATGGGGCTTCCTTACTGACCAATATTTGTGCTGATTTTAGCGTAATTCAAGACGATGGTAGTACTTGTAAATCTACCCTTTGTGATATTATTTGGAATATTCCTTTTATGGAACCTAGTGCTTCAGATACTATTTGTCAAGCACTATTTGGGTATTTGCCAACGAATGAAATAGGAACCTTACAATTTCAAAATCTTTCTACTACTTCCACTTCTGTAAAATGGGATTTCGGAGATGGAACTATTATTGAAAGTAAGGAAGAGACAGTGACCCACACCTATGATAAATTGGGTTTATATAATGTATGCTTAACAATAAGGGAGGGTGCTTGTGAAGAGACATTTTGCCTACCAGTATTTTCAGTTGGAGGTGCAGAAATATGCGAATACAATGATTGTGTTTTCCCAGGAGATACCGACAAGGACGGTTGGGTTAATATTTTTGACGCATTACCAATTGGCTTAGGTTATAATACAGAAGGTGCCGTTCGACCAAACGCTACATTGGCGCCTAATTATCAAGCAGCTTTCGATTGGTTAGCTCCTTTGTTGTTTAATAAAGACGCAAAGCATGCGGATTGCGATGGGAATGGTTTAATTGATGAAAATGATTTTGATGCCATTGATCAAAATTATCAATATGTAGCTAAGAAAGAATTGGTAACAGATCCATCCTTACCACCCGTTAAAATTTCTTTTGAAAGTGATACGATTGAGTTACAAAATGCAGGAGGCAATGCCATCACTATTCCAGCGACAATAACCGTAGGAGCAGTAGATCAACCAGTAAATGATTTCTTAGGCTTAGCGGTTTCTTTTGATTATCATTCCAATAATATCCAATCGATAACTTCCTCAGCAGTACCTTCTGCATTTGAAGATGATCCAAGTAATTTATTTGTAAAAGATAAAAATGATTTAACAGACCATCAATACGGATTGGTTATTACCAAAAAAGATCAAAAAGGGCGTACTGGTTTTGGTGTATTAGCAGAAGTAGGATTTATCGTTATTGTAGATGTATTGGAAGCGAGACAGACCAATATTGATTTTAGTATAAATGATTTGAAAGTAATTGATTCTAAAGGACAACACATTCCTGTAAATATATCCACGGATTCTATCCACTTGACAATCTTATCTATTGAAAGCCGACCTATTAGTACGAGTACCAAAGAAGAGGCATTGCAACAGCAGGTCTCTATAGCTCCAAATCCCACGGCTGGTAGTTTGTTGCTTTCTTTAGATGAGTCGCTTTCTTACAAAAATGGGATGGTAGAATTGTATAATACGCTAGGGGAGAAAGTGCTTACGCAGTCTATTTCTCATGCAGATACTCGAATAGAGGTTTCTTATATGGATGCTGGAGTGTATTGGATGACGGTTCGATTAGACGAGGGGCAGGTTAGTCAGCAGGTGATTATTTTAGATTAGGAGAGCATTTTTTGTAAGGATGGAAAATCATAAATTTTAAATCATACATCATAAATCATATATCCACTTAGGATGCATAATGTATGAACAATATAAGATTTGCTAACGGTAAAATCATAAATTTTAAACCTGCCTTCCAAGGAACGCAGGCAGATCATACATCCTATATCCATTTAGATGGATTTAAGATATAAGATGTATGATTTCTGATGTAAGATTTACTAACGGGGCGTTAAGATCACAGATAGTAGAGATTTCAAATTATTTATGACCATGTTTTTGTAAGGATGGAAAATCATAAATTTTAAATCATACATCATAAATCATATATCCACTTAGGATGCATAATGTATGAATAATGTAAGATTTGCTAACGGTAAAATCATAAATGATATAAGATTTACATAACGGAGAGCATACCACTCATTTTTCCATATCTCATTCCTCCTTTATCCCTATCTTTGCAAACTAAAAGAATTTACATAATCACTAGTCAAGAAAAGGGATGTTTCCAACATACGATGTCATAGTAGTAGGCGGTGGGCATGCAGGATGCGAAGCTGCCGTAGGTGCTGCCAATATGGGGGCGAAAGTGCTATTAGCCACCATGAATATGCAAACCATCGCACAGATGTCTTGCAATCCAGCAATGGGAGGCGTAGCCAAAGGGCAGATCGTTCGAGAAATAGATGCTTTAGGTGGCTATTCTGGGATTGTTACCGATCATACGATGATGCAATTCCGAATGCTGAATCGCTCGAAAGGACCTGCTATGTGGAGTCCACGGGCGCAGAGTGATCGACGTCTGTTTGCTAGAAAGTGGCGAATTATGCTAGAAGAGCATCCTAATGTAGATTTCTGGCAAGAGATGGTTACAGGCTTGATTGTAAAAGATGGTAGAGTAGAGGGCATCCATACAAGTATGGGCATCGAGATAAAAAGTAAAGCTGTTGTACTAACCAATGGTACTTTCTTAAATGGTTTATTACATATAGGGGCAAAGAAGTTTGGTGGCGGTAGAGCAGGAGAGCGGGCAGCAACGGGGATTACAGCCCAATTAATGGATTTGGGATTTGAGGCAGGCAGGATGAAAACAGGAACGCCCCCTAGAGTAGATGGACGCTCCTTAAATTGGGACGTGATGGAATTACAACCTGGGGATGAAAACCCATCTAAGTTTTCCTATACGGACACACCAGAGCTAAAAAAGCAAGCCCCTTGTCATATCACCTATACGAATAAAGAGGTACACGAAATTTTAAAAACAGGCTTTGATCGCTCTCCCTTATTCAATGGACAAATACAAGGAACAGGCCCAAGATATTGCCCGTCTATAGAAGATAAGATTAATCGTTTTGCAGATAAAGATCGACATCAATTATTTGTTGAACCAGAGGGTTGGGATACCTGTGAAATTTATGTCAACGGCTTTTCTTCCTCCCTACCAGAAGAGGTACAGTATAAAGCAATGGTAAAAATACCAGGCTTTGAAAATGCGAAAATGTTTCGCCCTGGCTATGCCATTGAATATGATTACTTTCCACCGATGCAATTAAGAGCGTCCTTGGAAACACGTCTAGTAAAGAATCTATTTTTTGCAGGCCAAATCAACGGAACTACTGGCTACGAAGAAGCAGCAAGTCAAGGCTTAATGGCGGGTATCAATGCTGCTCTAGCCATTAAAGAAGAAGACCCGTTTATCCTGAGAAGATCAGATGCCTACATCGGTGTATTGATAGATGATTTGATCACAAAAGGGACGGATGAACCATATAGAATGTTTACATCGAGAGCAGAGTATAGAATTTTGCTACGCCAAGATAATGCAGATGTCCGCCTTACGCCATTAGCACAAAAATTGGGTATAAAAGGCAGTGAAGAACGAATGGTGGCCGTCAATGAAAAAATAACACATGCCAAAGAAATAGATCGATTCTTTAGAAAAACGAGTGTCACACAAGATCAACTAAATCCATATTTAGAAAAGATAGGTTCTTCTCCGTTGAAGCAGCAGCAGAAGTTACACGGGGTAGTCATCCGACCACATATTAATATATCCGCACTTAAAGAAGTCCTTCCCGAAGTAAAGGAGTTTATTGGAAAATACCCACAGTACACAGTAGAAATGGCAGAAATTAATATGAAGTATGAAGGCTATATTAAGAAGGAACAAGAGATGGTAGAAAAGATGAACCGCTTAGAGTCTGTGAAATTGAAAGAGGATTTTGATTATCATTCTATTAACTCTTTATCTTTTGAGGCTAGAGAGAAATTGATGCAATTAAAGCCACATACGATTGGACAAGCTAGTCGAATTAGTGGTGTATCTCCTTCGGATATTAGTGTGTTGTTGGTACATATGGGCAGGTAATAAAATAAAAAAGAGGAAGTGCTTTACACACTTCCTCTTAAGGAAAAATTCGTCTGAAACTAAATAAAGTTTGGGTAAAACCTTAAGTGACCAATCGGCCACTTAAATTTTCAAGAAATATTCAACTTTGGCTTATTAATGAACCTTCCCTAGGAAAGGCACTACTTTCTAATTAAAATCTCGTTTCCACTACATATCGGTCAGAATAATTCAAAAACTGACTTAAGGTACTAATAGCAGAAGATGGTAATACCACATAATTACCTCTCTTACTAGTTGGAATATATCCTTTAGTATAAGAAGGATTTAACCGCTGAATAATTGCGATTGGTGTATTGGTGATATTACTGATTTCTGTAAAAGACAATTTATCAAATACTTGAATCGCATCTGTAAACTTTACAGCATAATCAAGATCAGCTGTTTGTACATTATGCAAGTGGTGATAGTTGACAGAATAACCAGCCGCAATAATAGCAGGTACATATTTCTGCGTTTGCTTTGGTAAGTATGCTTTTACTATATCATAGCTTGTGCTATTCGCTTCTCTGATAGCTCGCTTAACACGACCTTCGCCACAGTTATAAGCAGAAATAGCCAAAGCCCAATCGCCACCTAATAAGCCGTGTAAATAACTAAGATATTTCAAAGCCGCCTCTGTTGCTTTGCGTGGATCTTTTCTATCGTCCTGAATATCGTTGACTGTTAAGCCATAGCGAATAGCAGTTTCTGGCATTAGCTGCCAAAGACCAACAGCCCCAACACTAGACTTTGCGTGTGGCTTTGCCTGAGATTCTACAATCACCAAATGCTTTAAATCATCTGGTAAACCGTAAAATTCCAAGTACTGCTCAATAACCGGAAAATACATTTGAGTTCTGCTTAATGTCTTTGCAAAACCTCTTTTCCCTTGGTACAAATTGTCTTTGACGAAATCGTGAACGGTAGGCTCGTAATGTTCTGCTAAGACAGCAGAACTGTTCAAAATTCTGGTAGCAACATCTGCTTCAGAATAGTAAGTCGTAGTACTTAAATCGGATGTGGTATTACTACTAGCAGTAATACTAAAAACTACTCCTATCATCAAAAGGAGTAACACTTTTGCCTCTTTCATTTAACTAATAATTTTGGATCTGTTCTAGGATAAAATGTTCATTATAGCGCCTATTAGGTTGATTCTTAGTTAATTATCAGGCAAATGTGGGATTAGCCTTGATGATAATTAAGCTAGGAAACTACTTTATAAGCAAAAAAATTCCATACCAAAGGCTCGTTTAACAAAGTCTTAATAGTTTTAATAAAAAACTATTGAGCATCATTAAACAATACCCAGTTAATGGATATATTGTTAGTGTTTCAAATTCAGACTTGAAATTAGAAAGTAAACGTTCTCAGTATGAGATAGGAATAACTATTGAGTATGAGTTTTGGAGATTCAAAAGTAGGGGGATTTAGAATAAGAAACAAACTTGGAGTGTTAAAATTAAATTTTAATTATATGTTTAACAATATGTATGTGACCTAATTCGTACCAGTTGAAAATTAGTAGATTCTTGATGAAAAATAGAATATACACAAAATAATGTATTTATATAAATATGGGATTCAGTATTTTTTATGGGATATATATTTATATCTACGTGGTACACTCTTGCTGTTTTCTGCTAATAAGCTAGTATATGGCTATTAGTTTATGACATTATTATGACAAAATGAGTTTAGTATAAGACAGACAATATACATTTGGTAGAGTATTTGTTCTTGGAAATAGAAGGCGAGGCTAAGATGAAGGTATTTACATATGCTTTTTTCAAAAATGTACTTATTTACTTGCTTTCTATGGCAAAAAAAATATAACTTTATAGCCATTCCATAGTATTGCTATATCTATCAATTCTAGAGAATCTAAATCAACTTTAATAACCAGCTTAATTCAATCATTTTTCAATCAAGTATTATTTGAAATGAAAAGAACTCCCGACTCCATAGAGCAATGCTTGAATCAGCTAGAAACCGTAGGTAACGACGAGTTAATGCTATTTATGGATTTAGATCCTACCTATTATACTATTCGCCATTTACTAGAGGTACGTGAAACTTGGGTGGAACAAGTACATCTGTTTCAGCGCAGTAATAGCGTTAAAAATTTATTAGGATTTAGTACTGGTGCTTGGATTTTGATTAGTAGTCTATGCTATTATATGAGTATAGAAAGTTATGTTTTCGTTATATGCCTTTTTGTTACGGCTATCTTTTCTTTCCTTTTTTGCTTTAGTGTATTTGCTATTCGATCTAAGTTTAAGAGTCAATCTCATTTAGATAATATTGGTCGATTGATCAATATGGAATTAGAAAAGCGTGGGGTGAAGATTCCTCATTATGATTATTAGTGTTTATTCCAATCTTTTTTGTACAGCGAAAATTGAGGCTTGATTGTCAACGTTTTATAGGCATTCTCCATTCACAATTCACACTACTGGACATTGTTTAGAACAGAGAGCAGAGAAGAGAGAGTAGAGACGTATTTCGATCAGAGAACGACGAAATTTCGTCATTTTTTAAACGTAATCTGTCTCTATTCTCTGCTCTTTAAAATGTCCAGTAGTAT
>CAKZUM010000527.1 GCA_937921525.1 uncultured Saprospiraceae bacterium | reverse complement strand
CGAGGCGATGGTAGTGGCTTTCATAACTTTGCCAAAACACTAGCACAGCACAATGCCAATGCAGCTAAGTATCGCCGAAATATGCGAAAGAGTGGTGCGTGGAATTAAGAGACCATTCCAAAGAATATGAAAGTACTTCATTTTTCATCTGCACAGACTTGGCGAGGAGGAGAGCAACAAATAGCTTATCTATTTGAGGAATTAGAAAAACTAGGTATTCAGCAATGGATTTTTTGTAGAAGCGGAAGCGAACTAGCAGCTCATTGTTTGTTCCATAATTGGCCTCACTTTACCTACTGGAAAGGTTTTTCTGTTAATCCTTTTATTGGTTTTCAGCTAAAAAAAACATGTAGTCAACTGAGCGTAGACTTAGTTCACTTGCATGACTCACATAGCCATACCTTTGCTTATATGAGTGCTCTGATAGGCAATCCAACTCCCTATGTATTAAGCAGAAGAGTTGACTTTCCTGTAAAGGATAGTCTGCTTTCTAAAAAAAAATACAACCATCCTTCCGTTAAAAAAATCATATCTGTTTCTCATAAAGTGCAGGCAATCCTATCCCCTGCTATTCTAGATCAAACAAAGTTGAAAGTAGTACATAGCGGTATTGATTTATCAAAATTTCAACATAAGAATACGGGGATTTTAAGAGGAGAATTTAGTATACCTGATACGACTACTATCATTGCTAATGTGGCAGCCATCGCTCCTCATAAAGACTACTATACCTTTGTAGATACTGCCGCTATTTTGTTAAAAAAAAATCAGCATCTTCATTTCTTCATCATAGGTGCGGATGGTGGGGAAGGAGCAGCAATTCAAAATTATATCAATGAAAAGGACCTTCGTTCATTTATTAGTTTAATCGGATTTCGAAAAGATATACCTGAGATTTTACCAGAAGTAGATGTCTTTTTATTCACTAGTAAAGAAGAAGGTTTAGGTACTTCCGCATTAGATGCTTTGGCTTGTGGAGTGCCTGTAGTAGCCACCAATGCTGGAGGTATTCCAGAAATAATTAGGCATCAATACAATGGACTGTTAGCACCTGTAGGGGATAGTGGTTTATTAGCTAAATATGTAACGACTGTTTTATCTCAAGAAGAATTGGCAGGTAAGTTTATTGAAAATGGGAAGGTGGTGGTGCAGTCTTTTGATAAGGTAGAGACGGCTAGGAAAACTTATGATATTTATAGGAGTTGTTTGGAACAACTTGTTTAATTTTTAATATAATTTTCGTTTCTTAAGTCTACTTCGATTTATTATTTCTTACCCAATTTTTAGCGATTGCAGGAATTCTAGTAACAACTTCCTTTCCAAAAATTATTTCTTTTACTAACCCCATATGAAGAATATCCACTAGTCGACACAAATAAGATTTGCCCATTCCCCACCATGTATAATGAGAGTCTATAATTAGAATATGATCTATCTCAATATTTAATTCTCTGGAAGCTTCTTTTAATTCCCAACCGTCTAGTTGTGTTTCATAAACTCCGTCTGCTACTCTACTTCCAAATGTAGTTGTATAATAGTATTCTTTAATTTCCCAGATCGCCTCGGGATTAATTGCACTTGGATATGCCCCATCAACTCTTCTTGAAAGAGACATTTTTGGAAAGTTATTTTCTGTAATTGTTGTAATCAATCTAGGGTCATAGTCACATTGGAGTGACCCTATTTCTTTTTCGATTAACATGTTTACCATACATGTTAAGTAGGCATAATCTTTTTTATTACCTTTTTGCTTATTAGTAGGCAACAAACAATTAGGTTTTAATTGTTTCTTTAACTTGTTAAACAGTTTCTTAGCTTCTGGTTGATCCATTAAGTTAGGTTCAACAATTTTAGTTAGCATGTCGCCTCTCGTTTTCATGTAGTTAGCAATCTTTTCTCCAAATAATGTCAACTGATCTTCAATTACTAACTTTGAAGGGTCTATCCCAAACTCTGAAAACTTTTTAACAATTTCCGCTGGTTCTGGAATGGTAAAACCACTTATTGGTCTTTTTTTTGATTTTCTTCTTACATATCCAATTCTTTGATTGAGGAGCTTTACATTCGCCCAAAATTCTTTACTCTCATTTAAATACTTAGGATTTGGTAGCATTCAAGTTTTTTTCAAATTCTGTTATGAAATCATTTAAATTAGAGTCCATAGCTTCGACTATGTATTTTAGCTCGATGAGATTTATTTTTCTCTCACCATTTTCAATCTTTGATATAAAAGATTGAGGTACATCAAGCTTCTTTGCTAGATCAATTTGTCTTAATCCTACTCCTACTCTTAGACTATAGAGAGTTTTTAGGAGAACCTTATGTTCTTTGCTATTTAAACTTCTATTCATATATGTAAAAATAAATCCTAATTTGGGATATACCATATTAGGATATTAGCATAGTTTGTTTTACTTTGCCAGAAATATTTAAATATGCAATTATCATTAGATAGTAAATTCGCTACTTATACTCCTCCAAAATCTCAGTTATTGAAATGGGTTGGGAATAAACAAAGGTTCGCTGCAGAAATAGCTAGATTTTTTCCTACAAAATTTAATACATTTTATGAACCTTTTATTGGAAGTGGTGCCGTCATAGCTACAGTCTCTCCTTCTAAAGGAGTAGGTTCTGATGCCTTTGAGCCATTGATAGAAATTTGGAAGAAACTTCAAACTGATCCTAAAGGTTTAATAGAATGGTATGCGGATCGGAGGAATAGATTAGAAAATGAAGATAAGAAGGTTGTATATGAAGATGTCAAAGCATCTTTTAATACAAAACATAATGGCGCAGATTTTTTGTACTTAACTCGCTCTTGTTATGGAGGTATTATCAGATTCCGAAAGTCTGATGGTTATATGAGTACACCATGTGGAGTACATACGCCAATTCCAGTTAATACTTTTATAAAAAGAGTTAAAGAATGGAATACTAGATTAAGGAATGTTAATTTTCATACGCTTGACTATAAAGATGCTTTTGATATGGCAAAGGAAGGTGATCTTATTTATTGTGACCCACCTTATAGTCATAGTCAAAGCATACTCTATGGAGCACAAGATTTTAAACTCATTGAATTATTTGGTAAGATTCAAGAAGCTAAGGATAAAGGAGTAAGGGTTGCACTTAGCATTGATGGTAAAAAGAAATCAGGTAATTATTTGTGTAATTTACCAATTCCAGAGAATCTTTTCGAAGAAGAGATTTTTGTTAGTGTCGGAAAATCGATGCTAAGAAGATTTCAGATGGAGGGGCAAACCTTAGAGACAGAATTAGTATCTGATCGCTTACTACTAAATTATTCGGTATAGATTTTATTTACTTTCTTTTTCTTATCAAACAGCGCCATAGCTACCACAGACAGAACAATCAACACCCCCCCAAGAATCTGCAACCAATCCAATTTTTCTCCAAGCACTAAAAAGGCAATGATGATCGCAAAAATAGGCTCCATAGTAGAAGTTATCGTAGCGACTACAGGTTCTAATGATTCGAGGCCTACATAGAATAAACCAAAGGGTATCAAAGTACTAACAAGTGCAATGGAAAAAATAAGTCCCCAAGTAGGATAGCTATAACCTTTTCCAACTAAAGCTAAAGGCGGATGAATGATATTCCAAAATATAGAGGCAATTAGTAAAACATAGAAAAAGACCGTCCAAGCACCATATTTAGCGAGGCCCTTTTTGCTATAAACGGTATAAAAGGCAAAAGTGATTGCAGAGATAATAGCCGCAATCACTCCTTCCCAATTCAATCCTTCTATTGCCGACTGGTTCACACCAACAACGAAATAGCAACCTACTAATGCGAGTCCAATAGCAAGAAATGTAATGAACGTCGCTTTCTTCTTTGAAAATAGTAGCTGATAAACTAGTATCATAGAAGGGGCGGTATACTGAATAGTGACGGCTATACCAACATCAATCTTATTGATCGCATAGAAATAAGTGAACTGTAAAATTGCCAATCCGAAAACACCTAAGACTAAAAAATAGCCAATATCTTTTAACTCAATTTGAAATGCTCTTTTATTAAAACAGATTAATATAAAACCTAATAACAAGAGAGAATAGGTAAGTCGAGCTTGTACTAAATCGGTCGGTTCAATACCTGCTAAAAAGAGGTATTTAGCTAATGTTCCACCAATACCCCATAAAAAGGTAGCGGTTAATATTAGGAAGATTCCTTTGTAGCGTAAGAAAGTCTGTTTTCCTGACAATATTTTGATTGATTTTAAGATTTTAGAACCAAAATAAGAATTAACGTATTAATCATTTAACTAACTATTAGACTTGTTCACAAATAACAAGTTGGTATAAGAAAAAATCTAATTTTCATATAATCAATTCTTATTTATGAACAAGTCTATTCATTTTGTCTCTATTTAGATCAAAGATCTAAGATTTTATCTATTGAAATTGTTTGAAAATATATAGCTAATTTGTTGGCAAGGCATTGATTTTCAATGATTTAAACTTTTAGATTTTGTTAACTAAGGAAACCAAAATCTAAAAGACTGCTTCCTGACAATCAAGTATTTACAACTAATTTTAGGCTACATTCTTAAACAATTTCATTGACAATAGTCCATATATTGTATATTTGCATTTTAAAAATATTTTTTCAATAAAATCAAATTTTAAAGTAAATATGAAGCAATTATTATCAATCCTATCAATGTTTGCGTTAGTAGCATTTTTTGCAGTAGATGCGCAAGCACAGATTAAAACACCTTCTGCAAGTCCAGCATCTAAAGTGACACAAACAGTAGGTCTTACAGAAGTAACAATAGAATACTCTCGTCCAAGCATGAAAAAGCGGAAAATCTTTGCTGCAGATGGTTTAGTACCATTTGGTAAAGTATGGAGAACAGGAGCAAATGCTGTTACAAAAATAACTTTTAGTGATGATGTAACAGTAAGTGGTGTTGCTTTGAAAAAAGGTGCTTATGGTGTTCTTACTGTGCCAAGTGCTAACTCTTGGTCTGTACAATTTCATCCGTATGAATCTGGTAGCTGGAGTAGCTATGTTGACAAAACACCTGCTGCTACTGCCACTGCAACAGTATCAAAATTACCTTTTGCAGTAGAGACATTTATGATTGGAACGGATAACTTGACTAGCAATTCTGCTGATCTAGAGTTTATTTGGGGAAAAACAGTAGCTACATTGAAATTAGAAACTGCTGTGGATGAAGTAGTAATGGCAGCTATTGACAAAGTATTAGCTGGTCCTACTGCTGGTGATTATTACACTGCGGGTTCTTACTACTTCGATTCAGGTAAGGATATGGAAAAGGCTTTAATGTGGATTCAAAAAGCAACACAAACAGATTCTCCTAAATTTTGGCAAGTGCGTAAAGAATCTTTAGTTCTTGCTGCTATGGGAAGACATAAAGATGCGATTGCTGCTGCTAAAAAATCTTTAGAGTTAGCAACTGCTGCAGGTAATGCAGATTACATCAAAATGAACAACGATTCTATCGCTAAGTGGATGAAGATGTAAGATGTTGAAAATGGTTTGACTGTTTGATTGCTTGATTGTTCACGTTACGCTATGTTCCGTAAACAATCGAGCAATCAGACAATCAAACAATCTTCTGGTCCCTCAACTCTCCTTCGAAAAAAGTTCTTACCTCTTTCCAATTTCTCACTCTAGTATACTTTTTATTGTCTAAATTATGCGGTGCATGGTACAAGACTCCACGCCCTTTAAAAGTCTCTAAATTGCTTACATGGTCGTCAATTAGATAGTCCGTGCTAATCATATCTTTTCTACCGCAAAAGACATATTGTTTCCAAGAGATGAAGGGGAAATGCTTCTGTAGCCAATCATACTTATCTTCCATTGAATTTTTAAATTCCATTGCAGAGGTCACAAAGAAAATTTCATAGTGTTGGTCTAGCCATTTAACAACTTCTACACTATCTTCCATGATTGGTAAATCTTTAAAAAAACCTTTCTCAAAAAGATAACCTCTAATATTTCCAGCAAATTCCTGACCTAAATATTGATAGAATTTCTTCCCTGTCCGAAAGAGTTCGGACTCTTCTACTCTGATACCTGTATCTCTCTCGTACCAGTCTATAAATCGTTGGTTAGGATGAGCGATGACTTCATCCATATCTATTGCTATTTGTTTCATTGTCAAA
>CAKZUM010000526.1 GCA_937921525.1 uncultured Saprospiraceae bacterium | reverse complement strand
TTTAACTCCTCCCACCATCCAATTCATCTTGCCATTTTTTCAATTCTTCCATTTTTCCCTCAGACGCTAAACCTGCTTGTCTTGCCCAAGTAGAAGGATCATGCATTCTATACCTAGGTCCTGCGTCATCTAATATCTCTTTTAGGACAGTAGTATCTGTTCGAGATAAAGCAGACCAAGTATTAATACCAGCAACATTTAATAGGCCTTCTATTTTTGGACCAATTCCTTCGACTAACTTTAAGTCATCTTTTCTTGGATTTTGTTCAATTAAGTAAACAATAGAATCATCCAGTTCGGAAATCGAAGGATAAGATGGACTGCTTGCATAAATCTCTCCATCTTCTCCATAAAAATGGAAGTAGTAGTTTCCACTTGTATTGGCAAATTTTTGGTAACTATTATTTAGGTAGAGCGTTTTTTGCAAATATTTGAAAGCATTTTTCCTTACTTTTTTAGTAGCAAAACCATCACTAAAAAGAAGAATATTACCATTTGAATTTGCTATAGCATAATAATACAGACCATCTATCCCTTTCCAAAAATAATATTTGCACTCTGCTAACACACCTACTTGTTCATACTCAATGTTATTAATATGAGCGGCACTTGCTAGGCTAAATAACTGATAGGATAAAGAAGAAAAGCCATAATCAACCGTACTGATATCTGATACAATACTTTCGTTAATATCACTGCTGATATTTTTTTTGACTGTCCCATTTGGCGGTACTTTGTCTACTTCTATTGCAGTCGGCGATTCTGATAATACCTCTCTACTTACCTCTATTTCCTTAATGACTTCTACTTCCTTAATCACTTCTACTGGTACCTCCTTGATTACTTCTATCTCTTTGATTACTTCTATCTCTTTAATGACTTCCACTTCCTTAATCACTTCTACTGGTACTTCCTTGATGACTTCTACTTCTTTGATGACTTCTACCTCTTTGATGACTTCTACCTCTTTGATGACTTCTACCTCTTTGATGACTTCTACTTCTTTGATGACTTCTACAGGCACTTCCTTAGTTGTCTCTCTAATTACTTCTACTGGAACGGTTTTGATTGTTTCCATCTCTTTGATTACCTCAACTGGAACTTCCTTGATAACGACCACTTCTTTAACGACTTCCACTTCTTTGATGACTTCTTTGATCACCTCCACTTCTTTAATCACTTCTACTGGTATTTCTCTGATGACCTCTATCTCTTTGATTACCTCCACGGGTACTTCCTTGATGACGTCTACTTCTTTGGTTACCTCTATAATTTTTTCTACTTCTTTAATGACTTCAACAGGTACTTCCTTAATGACTTCAACGGGTACTTCTTTGATAACATCTACTTCTTTGGTCACTTCTATAATTCTTTCCACTTCTTTGATGACCTCTACCTCTTTAATGACCTCTACTTCTTTGATGACTTCGACAGGCACTTCGACAATTTTTTCTACCTCTTTAATCACTTCCACAGGTACTTCCTTGATGACGTCCACTTCTTTGGTTACTTCTATAATCTTTTCTACTTCTTTGATGACTTCTACTTCTTTAATTACCTCTACCTCTTTGATGACTTCGACAGGCACTTCAACAATTTTTTCTACTTCTTTTATCACTTCCACTGGTACTTCCTTGATGACCTCTACTTCTTTGATGACTTCAACAATTTTTTCTACCTCTTTGATGACCTCTACTTCTTTGATGACTTCGACTGGTACTTCCTTGATGACCTCTACTTCTTTGGTCACCTCTATAATTTTTTCTACCTCTTTAATGACTTCAACAGGTACTTCGACGATTTTTTCTACTTCCTTAATGACCTCGACAGGTACTTCTTTGGTCACTTCGACAATTTTTTCTACCTCTTTGATGACTTCGACCGGCACTTCGACGATTTTTTCTACTTCCTTAATCACTTCTACAGGTACTTCTTTGATCACCTCTACAATTTTCTCTACTTCTTTGATTACCTCAACAGGTACTTCCACTTTTCTAACAAATTCTACAGGTACTTCCTTTACAAATTCTACTGGCACTTCTTTAATCACTTCCTTGATGACCTCTACTTCTTTAATGACCTCAACAGGTACTTCTTTGATTACTTCTATTTCCTTGATGACCTCTACTTCTTTAATGACCTCAACAGGTACTTCTTTGATTACTTCTATTTCCTTGATGACCTCTACTTCTTTAATGACCTCAACAGGTACTTCTTTGACTACTTCTATTTCCTTAATTACCTCTACTTCTCTGATTCCTGCACTAGCTGCGGCACCAGCAACACCAGCGGCTAAGGTTTGGCCTATTAATGTAGTTTTAGATTTATCTGAATTTATGTTTGAATTAGCAGTAAAATCAACACTAGTACTTCCTGCCTTTAAATCACCAGTAGCCTCCGTTGATCCAATCCCATAATTCTGTCTTATCCTTTCATACTGCTCTTCTAATGTTTTATATTTACCTGCAAGCCCCATATAGGTAGAAGAAGTTCTTACTTCTGAAGGTTCAAGTGCTTTTTGTTGTCGGAGATACCATCCGATTAGGCCGCCAATTATTGCGGCAATAGAACTTAATAATATTTGTGTAAGAAAACAGCTCATATTGTTAGTTTTTAAATTTTTATTTTAAGGTTATTTCGACTCTTCTATTTCTTGCTCTTCCTTCGGCCGTATCATTAGAAGATACAGGTTGTTCTGCACCTGCTGCTTTGGCTTGGATTTGGTTCATGTCAATGCCATTACTAATTAAATAGTTTCTGACAAATTGAGATCGTTTTCTACTAATATATTTATTGATATTCCAGTCTCCTTCATTATCTGTATGTCCTGTAGCCAAAACAATTCCCTCTGGATTTTTATTTAAGTAGTCTATTAGATCCGTTAGGTATTGACGTTGCTCATCATCCAATTCTAATTTTTTAGCATTTGAATCAAAATAAAGTGAGATAGTATTACCCCTTAGCTTCTCTTTTAGAGAGCTTAGGTTGACATCATCAGCAATAGTGTCTTCAAAGCCGAATACTATGGCATTGTCGAAAACATCATCCGTTTTACTAATTGCATCGACCAAATCATCTTTAATGAGTAGTTGTCTTTCAGGTACATTATAATCAAGTAAAACATTTTTTATTTGATTGGCCCTAGCCAAACCAATACTCGATAAAATAGAGGTGTTTTCTTCATCTGTTTGGTAACGCCCTGTTATGGAGACTGACCTGTCTGGATGCTCTATCAAGTAATTGGCTAAATTCTCATGGAAAGTTGACAAGTTATCCGAAAGCGGTAAAAAATTGAATGTAGAAGGGGCGAAATATAAATTTTCGTTCGCATTCAAATTTAGTTCATTTGCTGCATCTATAGCCCCTAAGCCTGTGGTGTTAGCCAGAATGGCAACAGGTTCTGCTGTAGTTGCAGCAGCAGCGGCAGCTGTAGATTCAGCTGGTACCGCAGCCCCTAGGCAGCAGGTACGAGAATACCAGAAAGAAGAGCCGAGTATGTAAACGACTAAGATCCCTATTAGTAAAGGAAGTGGTTGTTTCATTTTATAGAATCAATTAAGTTATTTATAGCAGTACTAACGGCTATTTTTAATCAGAATAGAGCTTACTACACGTAAATGTTGTGTGAAAATAATAAAAATTATTTATGTCTAGAAAGCTATACCTGTGTTTATCAATCAGTTAGGAATAAATTGGCAAATAGAGTAGGTATTTTTTTGTGGGAGATGGCATAATAAATAAAGAGTAACAAGCCAATATTACTCGATAATTATTTCGTTCTTTGTGTTCTAAGTAATGATGAAAGAATAAGTCCAAAGTGTAGGCGAAATTATTTTTGTGCTCACTTTTCTTTTAAAAATCTTTGCATAGCTGGGCTGCGGAAATATTTTTAAGTGGAAATGAGGGCAAAAGAAGCCGTCTAAACAACGGAGTTATTTTTTATCCTTACTAAAATAGGAAATTAAAAGATCGGAGTGATAAGAGATGGAGATTTACTTCATATCGAGTAAATAAATATTAAGACAAATTAAATAAAAAAGATAATACAAGCAAATTTTATCTATGAATAAAAATAATTTATCACTTATTTTAGAAATTGTTTGGTGGATTTTTACGCTTTTGTTAGTAGTAGGCATACTGTTTCCCATATATACAAAAGCCAACGCGACCTATCCGTTTTATACAAGTACCACCCTGTTTATTGTAGTTTTTATTACCTTTACAAGGTATATTTTCCTTCTGAAATATACTTTTTTGGCGCATTTAGAGAAACTTAAAATAGCTATTATTCTATTTAGTGCGATCACTATCTTTTTATTGGTTAATGAGTTGAATTTTTTTCAAACTTATTTAGATGAAAATGGACTCGGTAGTTTTTTAAACCATTTATCTCTTCCACAGCAAGATAGTTTGGGGGCTTAC
The DNA here is from genome assembly GCA_937921525.1 of uncultured Saprospiraceae bacterium. Classification (GTDB taxonomy): domain Bacteria; phylum Bacteroidota; class Bacteroidia; order Chitinophagales; family Saprospiraceae; genus JAFMDF01. The sequence goes on along the minus strand of CAKZUM010000526.1, from coordinate 3,916 downwards.
ATCCGTAATGTCATGCTATTTTTTGGAGCAGGTAGTATTATTGCTGCTATTGTATTGCCTTTAAGGTTAGTGGTTTCTATTTGGTTGGGTCGGAATAGGGGGACAGTTTGATTTGAATGGAAAATTGAGAATGGAGATACAGTTGTTACTAAGTAGGCTTGATAAAGTTAAATTGACAAAGCTAGGGTTTTATTCCACCACATAGATACATAGGTCACATAGAGTAGCGTGTAGCAATCTATGTGACCTATATACCTATGTGGTAAAATTGTCAATTATTTTGTGGTTTAGATAAACTTGTCGAAATTTCATCAAGTTTTAAACGGAATCTGTTTTCACTCTCAATTCTCCATTTTCAATTCTCAATAAATTATTTCTAAACATGGAGCTTACGAAGGCAAAAGCCGCATTAAAAAAATATTTTGGATATGATTCCTTTCGGCCGATGCAGGAAGAAATCATCAGCACGATTTATAAAGGGGATGATGCACTAGTGTTGATGCCAACAGGAGGAGGCAAATCTATTTGTTTTCAGATTCCTGCCGTAACGATGGAAGGGGTAGCAGTGGTTGTATCTCCCTTAATATCCTTGATGAAAGATCAAGTAGAAAGTTTGCGAGTGAATGGAATAACGGCTTCTTATTTGAATAGTTCTTTAAGCACAGAGGAGCAACGACAAGTAGAAGACGATTTATATAATGGGGAGTTGAATTTAATTTATGTCTCTCCAGAAAAATTAGTTTCTCAAAATTTTCTTTCCTTATTAAAAAGTATCAAAATTTGTTTATTTGCTATAGATGAGGCGCACTGCATCTCTGCTTGGGGGCATGACTTTCGGCCGGAGTATACGCAGATGAAATTTATTAAGCCTCAGTTTCCGACTATACCTATTGTGGCGTTGACAGCTACCGCCGATAGAGCCACCCGTAAGGATATTTGTTTACAATTAAATCAACATAGCCCTAAAGTATTTTTAGATTCTTTTGATCGACCGAATCTCAGTTTGTCTGTAAAACCTGGACAAAAACGCTTTGAGCAGATTATTGATTTTATTGCCAAACATCCTAATCAATCAGGAATTATTTATTGCCTGAGTCGAAAAAGTACTGAAAACCTTGCAGAGAAATTAGAAAAAAAAGGTATCACCGCTGGGGCTTATCACGCAGGCTTATCTAGTGAGGAGAGATCTAGCATACAAGAAGATTTTATTAACGATACCTTACCAATCGTTTGTGCTACCGTAGCTTTTGGAATGGGGATAGATAAATCTAATGTTCGATGGGTGATCCATTATAACATGCCCAAAAATATAGAAGGTTTTTATCAAGAAATTGGACGGGCAGGCAGAGATGGAACTTCAGCAGATACTTTATTATTCTATTCCTACCAAGATGTAATGGTCTTGCGAGATATACTGACGAAGAATGAAAGTGATCAGAATGAACTAAAATTAGCGAAGCTAGAAAGGATGAAGCAATATGCAGAATCCTTAGTTTGTAGAAGACAATTACTACTCGCTTATTTTAGTGAAAAATCTACAGGAAAATGTGGGAATTGTGATGTATGTAAAAATCCACCTGAACATTTTGATGGTACACTAATTGCTCAAAAGGCTTTATCCGCAGTTGCTCGATTAAAAGAACAAGTGGGTAGTACGATGCTCATTGATGTATTGAGAGGGTCTGGTCGTAAGGAAATTATGCAACGGGGCTATCAAAATATAAAAACGTATGGGGCGGGTAGAGACTTGCCTATCAGAGATTGGCAATACTATTTGATGCAGTTAACCAATCAAGGTTTAATAGAAGTAGCTTATGATGAGAATGGTGCATTGAAATTGACCGAATCTAGTAAGGCGGTTTTATTTGATGGACAAAAAATCCAATTGGTCAAAATGCAAGTGGCAGATAAAAGAGCAGAACGAGAGAAAGCAAAGGCTAAAACCAAAACTAAAAGAGAAAGAGTCCGAGATGATCTTTTTGAACGCTTGCGCCAATTGAGAAGAGAACTGGCTCGTAAAGAGGGGATTCCGCCTTATGTCGTTTTTTCTGATAAGACTTTAGAAGAAATGGCCGCAAAACGTCCGCTACTCGATGCAGATATGATGGAAGTGTCTGGGGTAGGAGAGAAGAAGCTGAAACGCTATGGAAATCTCTTTATGGATCAGATTTTACAATATATCAAGGAGCAGCAAAAAGTAGGTGTTAAGATACAAGGTTCTACGCATGTGATTACCTACGATTTATATAAACAAGGCATGAGTGTAGAAGAAATAGCAGCAGAGCGCGAATTGAACACTGCCACGATCTACACACATTTAGCGCATTTATATACTAAAGGAGAGCCTATTGACTTATTTAAATTCTTTACAGAGGAGGAATATAATCGGATCGAAGAGGCAATTAATGCCATGACGCCTCCTTTTGCTAATAAGGATATTTATGAATATTTAAATGAAGAAGTTCCTTATTATAAAATTCGCTTGGCTTGGGCGCATTATGAAAAGAAGGGGTAGAGGACACTTAAAATTTAAATTCAATATTTTTGTGGTTTTAAAATGAAGGTGTTCGAAGTGGTACATTATATTCCTTCGGAATATGTTGTTGAATTGAACGCAGAGGCGCAGAGAAGCAGAGTCACACGTATCTTGCTAAGTAACGACGAAATAATAACTATACACTCTTGGCTGTTTCTTGCCAGCCCGTCCGCTTTGCGGTTCATTTGCTTGAATGTCTTAGGACATTCACCCTGCGGGATCGCTCATTCATCTTATTTTCCTCTTGAAATCGGTCATAGTATCAACAATACTCCCGCTTTCAAGAGAAAACTAAGAAAAAAATAAGCTACCCAAGAACGTACATTTATTATGTCCTCGTTACTAATTTCAAAATAAATGGTCACTAAAGAGAAAATTACTACCTTTTTTAAAAGCTTACAAGATAACATTTGCCAGCAGCTAGAGCAGGCAGATGGGGTAGGGCAATTCCGAGAAGATAAATGGACAAGACCCGGCGGCGGTGGGGGTCGTTCTAGAGTCATAGAAGGGCAAGTTATTGAAAAGGGTGGCGTGAATTTTTCTGCTGTAGAAGGAGAGTTACCAGAGAAAATAAGCACTGCATTAGGCTTACCTGCCTCCAAATTCTTTGCAACAGGTGTGTCCATCGTATTGCATCCAATCAGCCCAATGATTCCGATTATACATATGAATGTACGGTACTTTGAGACGGAGGCAGAGGAGGGAAGCACTTGGTGGTTTGGAGGAGGTATTGACTTGACACCGCACTATGTAAGGAAGAAAGATGCGAAGTTTTTTCACCAATCTTTAAAGGAAGTTTGCGATGCCCACCATGCAGCTTATTACCCAAAATTTAAGCAATGGGCAGATGATTATTTTTATATCAAACACCGAAAAGAGACTAGAGGGATTGGTGGTATCTTCTTTGACCGTTTGGGAGAGGAGGAAGGGATTAGTAAAGTGGATCGATTTAATTTTGTGAAAGCGGTAGGCAATTCCTTCTGTCCGATTTATTTACAATTAGTAGCGAATAATCAAGCTAAACCATATACAGAAAAACACCAAGCATGGCAGTTTATGCGGAGAGGACGTTATGTGGAATTTAATTTAGTTTGGGATAGAGGAACCAAGTTTGGCCTAGACACGGATGGGCGGACAGAATCTATTTTAATGAGTATGCCACCGAGAGCGAATTGGGTGTATAACTATCAAGTGGAGGAGGGGAGTGCGGAAGCGGAGACGCAGGCGTTGTTGAAGAAAGGGATTGATTGGGCTGGCAAACTACATTAGATTTTGTAAACTTTTTTTGTTTAGAATCTTCCTGTTTTAATTCCAAAACTAAAAGTCCTAGACCATCTAGGACAGTTTGCAAACAGCATGCAGATTTTTACCACATAGGTA
>CAKZUM010000525.1 GCA_937921525.1 uncultured Saprospiraceae bacterium | reverse complement strand
GAGCAAACACACACCCTCCAAAGCCGAAAAGACAGCTACTAAGGAAGTCTCTAAAGAGAATCATTAGGCGTCAACAGGGAATACTTGTCGAGAATTATTTCTCGATAAGTGTCCCATTTTAAGGCAACTTTCTACAACTATTCTGAATAACCGATTTTAAGGAAAGTTAATGCCTTGAATGGCATTGACAAGATACAATTCCATCATATCCAATCCCATTCAAACACAAAGCACGCGAGACACAATATAAGAGGCAGTGGTCGGGATTTTACGGTAATTCCCGAATCCTAGATTTAAGTATGCCCCCTTCAAAATCCCACAACTGTAATACTGACTGCTGTTTCTATGAGTGTTAAAAAAAATGACCAGCCTAATAGTTTTTAATTTGAAGGTAATCTATTTTCAAATTAAAAAATTTAAACTGGTCATAACGTTTGGTTCAATGGACGCGATTCAGGGGTGGATCGTGTCCGTTTTTTTTTGTAGGGTACAAGTAAAGATTCAGGCGGTCATCCAGTAGTTCTTTCCAACTATTACTAATAGAATAGTCAAGGAAATGATTAATAACCAGAATCTTACATCTTTTAAGAGATGAGTGTTGTTCTCAGATAACATAGTTTTTAATAAATTTATAGGGAGCCATTCGTAATAACCTCCAAATTAAAGGTAGTAATTTGTTAGGTATTATCAAAAAAAATAATATAAATAGTCCGCAACTATCTTTTGGATACCTAATATGGGAAAGGAGGAAAATGGAGAGGGAAATCGGAAGGATAAAATGATAACCAAATCAAAGAAGGGTAAGTACCTACAAATAAGTACTTACCCTTCTCTAATTTCCAAAAAAGATGCCAATGTAGACTAAGGTCTATCGTTATTTTGTAGACTCTTCTTTGGATGTTTCTTTTTTAGTCGTTGCGGCGGTTGTTTCTTTAGTAGCATCCTCTGCCTCTGCCTCTGCTTTTGCGGCAGCTTCTTTTTCTTCTGCCTCTAGTTGAGTGAAAATATCTCGTTCTTCCAAATAATTAAACCATTTAATGATCTTTTTCATATCACTTGCGTGAACGTTATCAGGGTCATAGGAAGGCATAATTTGGGAAAAATAGGCATGTAATTCTGTCTTTGAAGAATTGGCTGGGATAACCGCCAAACTTGCCTTCTTTTCTAACATGGTCTCAAATACATCCGATAATTTGATAACATCATCGGGATCTTGAGAGTAAATTGTCACAGAACCAAGCGGTGTAAACTGGTGTTTTCTAGAACCAACAAACCGCTTCTTTCCACTATCGACATCTTCGATAATCAGACCATTACTGCGGTTAGCAGCTACCTTCTGCACGCCACCTAAGCCACTAATCACTACTAATTTTTCTAAATTCATCTATATTTTTTTGAGTCTAGGGAAATCAAACGATTCCTTTGTAAATTATTTTTACTAAGCGGGTGCAAAATTACGAGAAATTGTATTTAAGAAGTAGTAATACAGCAATAACCTGTATAATTTAATATTACCATTCTTATTTTTGGGTCTAAAAGACATTTTTAAACAACTTCTTTACCTAAAAAGAAACCGTCCAAATGGTGGAGTTCTTGTTTTATCGTCACTTAACGCTACTTTTTGCAGGTAGCTTTTAGTAACTTCGCACTTTTAAAATGTGTTAAGTTTAATCAGTACCATATAGAACCCAAGAAGTAGTATTACATGAAACAACAGACTATCGGGAAAACGGTTTCTCTTCAAGGAATTGGACTTCATACAGGTCAAACCACAACAGTATCTCTTCAACCTGCTTCTGTGAATCATGGTGTTAAGTTTAGAAGAGTAGATATAGAAAAACCAGTTACCATTCCAGCTGATCCTAATAAAGTAGCATCCAGTAACAGAAGTACCTGCTTGAAAATAGGAGATACAGAAATCTATACAGTAGAGCATTTATTATCTGCTTTATCAGCATCGGCTATTGATAATGTCTTAGTGGAAGTCGATGGACCTGAAATTCCAATTTTAGACGGTAGTGCTAAGGATTGGCTTAAGTTGCTAAAAAAAGCAGGCAAAGAAGAGCAAGAACAGAAAAGAGAGTTTTTGATCATCGAAGACCCAATTGAATTTGTAGATGAAGAAACTGGTGCAGAGTTCATTGCATTGCCTTCGGATACGTTTGAAGTAAAAGTATTACTAGATTATGAGACAGCTGCATTAAACGGACAATATGCAACGCTCAATAAGCTAGAAGACTATGCGAAAGAGATCGCTCCTTGTAGAACATTTGTTTTGCTAAGTGAATTAGAAAAACTAGCGAAAGAAGGATTGATAAAAGGAGGCAGTTTAGAGAATGCTATTGTATTTGCGGATAAAAAAATGAGCCAAAAGGCATTAGGCGCCTTAGCAAAAAAAATAGGACATTCAACAGCAGATTTTACAATAGAAAATGGTATTCTAAATACAAAAAAGCTACAGTTTCCTAATGAAGCTGCTCGGCATAAAGTATTAGATTTGATTGGTGATTTAGCATTAATCAATAAGCCAATCAAGGGAAAGATTATAGCAACAAAACCAGGGCATCGAGCAAACACCAATTTTGCAAAAAAATTAAAAACGGTTTTCCAAGAACAAAAAAAATTAAAAGGCAAACCTCGCTATAATCCTGCTATTGCTCCCTTATATAATTCTGTTCAAATCCAAGAATTATTACCACATCGGCATCCCTTTTTACTAGTAGACAAGATTATAGAATTGTCAGATACGCATGTCGTAGGAATCAAAAACGTTACGCATGACGAGTATTTTTTTCAAGGACATTTCCCTGGTAATCCAGTGATGCCAGGGGTACTGCAAATGGAGGCATTGGCACAAGCTGGTGGAATTTTAGCATTATCACTAGTAGATCCAACCGTTAAATGGAATACTTATTTTCTGAAAATAGATAATGCGAAATTTAAGAATATGGTCGTGCCGGGAGATACGGTAATTCTGAAAATGGAATTATTAGAACCAATAAGAAGAGGCGTTTGCCAAATGCGAGGCACTGCTTATGTGGGTAATAAGATTGTCTCTGAAGGAGATTTAACGGCACAAATTATTAAGAGAGAAAAAGAGTAACTTCATTCTTAAAACTTCACAACTAGCATTTCAAAACTTGTGCATAGAAGAACAGAATTAATGAGTACGGACGGACTAAAAGTAATACACCCTGCTGCGAAAATAGCTGCAAATGTTTCTATAGAGTCTTTTGTAACAATAGGTGCGGACGTAGAAATAGGAGAAGGTACTTGGATAGGCCCTCATGTTACCATTATGGACGGTGTGAAAATAGGTAAACAATGCCGAATTTTTCCTGGTGCAGTAGTCGGAGCGGTGCCACAAGATTTGAAGTTTGGCGGAGAATCTTCAAGAATTGAAATCGGAGATAATGTAACGATAAGAGAATACTGTACTTTAAATCGAGGTACTAAGGCTAATGATACAACGATCATTGAAGAAGATTGCTTGCTAATGGCCTATGTCCATGTAGCGCATGATTGTATTTTAAAAAAAGGAGTAATTCTAGCAAATAATGTTAATCTAGCAGGCCATATCGAAATAGGAGAATATGCTGTTTTAGGAGGCCTTACCGCTGTACATCAGTTTGTTAAAATAGGAGCACATTCCATGGTGGGAGGAGGCTCACTAGTTCGAAAAGATGTTCCCCCTTTTATCAAAGCGGCAAGAGAACCATTAGCCTATGTTGGAGTGAATTCTGTCGGCTTAGATAGACATCAATTTAGCAAAAAACAAATCCATCATATACAAGACATGTATCGCCTATTATTTGTAAAAGGGTTGAATGTCACTCAAGCATTAGAAGCTATATCAAAAGAACTGCCCGCCTCCAAAGAACAAGAACTTCTATTCGATTTCATTAACAGCTCTAAAAGAGGTTTAATCAGAGGCTTTCGCCATCGCAAGTAACACAGAATTTATTCTGTAAAACAGTACCACAGAATTCATTCTGTAAAACAGTACCACAGAATTTATTCTGTACTACATCGTACATCCTACACCCTATCAAGTTGTTACCACCAAGCACATCCGTAAATGAATATAACCATAGAAAATATAGGCAAGCGTTACTTATACGAATGGATATTTAAGAAAATAAATTTCCAGTTCAAAACAGCTACCCGTTACGCTATACTAGGAACCAATGGCTCTGGAAAATCTACCTTCCTAAAAATAATCTCAGGCCATCTTTCCCCTTCCAAAGGGACCATCTTATATCAAGAAAACAACCAAGCTATTGATAGTGATAATTTATATAAACAAGTAAGTTTTGCCGCACCTTACATTGACTTAATAGAAGAATTTACTTTACAAGAAGCCATTAGATTTCATCAAAAATTCAAACCTTTTCGATCTAACATCACGACTGCCGAATTTCTACAACTCATTCAGTTAGAACACGCAGCATCCAAAGAAATACGATTCTTTTCTTCTGGTATGAAACAACGACTCAAACTGGGACTAGCTATTTGTTCTGACAGTTCCATCTTACTCTTAGATGAACCTACCTCTAATTTAGATGAAAAGAGTATTGATTGGTATCAACAATTACTAAATAAATTTGCAGACAATCGCCTAATTCTGATTGCTTCTAATGAGAAGCGAGATATTCAAGATTGTGAGGAACAATTAAATATTTTGGATTATAAATAAGGTCTTAACTGTACACTTATTTTTTATAAAAAAACTGTTTTGGAACGGATCGTCGAGGTTTGTAACCATACCCGTCAGGTTAAGAGACGGACTATTGATGGCAGAAACTTGTAAAGTGGCTGTCGTCTGGGTTTCTCGGAAAGATGACAGCCATTTTGAAAATTTCTGCCATCCGCCTCCGCCTTATAACTAACTGGTATGGTTTGTAACCTCGATGCAGTATGATAATCGTATAGCATCGAGGTTACAAACCTCGACGATCCTAGAAGGCACAAGGCACAGCCTGTAAATGTTTCTCATTCTATTTAAATCAACATGAATAATTCAAAACGAATTTTTATAGGAGCTTGTATGTGCCTATTAATATTTGGGATGGTAGCAGTTACCTTAGGATCTGTACTGCCAGAAATAGTTGTTAAATTTAAAGCTAGTCAGTTGGCTGCTGGGGTATTGACTTCTTTATTGCCTATTGGCATTATGGGAGGGGCTTTAGTATTTGGTCCAATAGCGGATAAATATGGATACAAAGAATTATTGATTACCTGTTGTTTATTTATTTTAGTTGGCTTAGAAGGAATTGCCTTTGGTAGATCATGGAGGATGATACAAGTATCAGTAGTGTTAATAGGCTTAGGTGGTGGTGCGCTAAATGGTGCGGTGAATGCCTTAGTAGCGGATATTAGCGGGGGAGAACGGAGTGCTAAGTTAAGTTTACTAGGAATTTTTTACGGTTTAGGTGCGATTGTAATGCCTTTTCTATTAGCGATACTTTCTAGTTGGATGAGTCGAGAGACTATATTTATGGGAATAGGAGGTTTTGTATTGGTGGTTATAATATATTTGCTATTATTAAGTTTTCCATCAGCCAAACAATCAGAAGGCATTCCCATCAGCACTTGGATAGATTTATTAAAAAATAAAGTACTGCTAGGATTTAGTATTATTCTATTTTTTCAAAGTGGGATGGAAATTACTTTGAGTAATTGGGTAACTAGTTTTTTACAAGAAAAAGCCAACACGATACCTAAAATGGCTTTGATGGCTTTGACGATACACATGGCTGCGCTCACCACCATGCGATTAGTGCTAAGTCGCTTATTAAGCAGATACACACCAGCTACCGTTTTAACAGGTTGTGTTATATTGAACAGTCTAGGTTGTGTACTGTTTTTAGCAAGTACAAGCTATCCAATGATTGTTGGTGCATTGATATTAATGGGGCTTGGGTTTTCAGGAACCTTTCCAATTGTATTAGCACAAATTGGTAATGTTTGGCCGAAGCTATCAGGTACTGCTTTTAGTATTGCACTAGTTATTTCTTTAATTGGTGGGACAGCTATCAATTATTTAATGGGATTATTTGATATTGGTGGGTTGCCAGTATTGATGTTAGTGAGCGCGCTATTGCTGGGACTTTCATTTAAATTATCTTTACCTTTTTTTAGTATAGATGAAAATTGAATTTAACGTTTAATAGCATAATAGATCAGAGAATACATGACTAGCTAAATATATAATTTAGCTTAGAAAAAGCTATTTGTACTTTATAGATTATTAAGATTATCCCTGTTTTCTGAACCTTTCCTATTTCGCTCCCCCTTGGGGGTTGGGGGTTTACAAGATTAGGAAACATTCACTTAAGATAACCCCCAACCCCCAACCCCCAAGGGGGAGCGATTTTCTGTTAATCTCATTATTCTATTAGGTTCATGATAGCTTCTTTAACATAAAGTTTAGCCCTTTTAAATAGAATGTTTAGTTTCAAATAGTTAGATAATGAATGATGAATTAATAAATTGCGTTTTTGTGCGCTGTTATTTTTTCCTAGTCCCTAACTATTGTTAAATAGGGTCAACGTCATAAATCTGATCTCTGACAATGAAATGATCCGATTTCTAACCTCTTATTTTATCATTAGCGAAGAAAGATGAATACACAAGAACAAAAAAGACTAACAGAAAATTACAATAGAGACAAATATTGGTTAAAATGGGGACCTTATTTAAGTGAACGCCAATGGGGAACTGTCCGAGAGGATTATAGTGAAAATGGTACGGCATGGGAGTATCTGTCACATGACCATGCACGTAGTCGAGCTTATCGTTGGGGAGAAGACGGGATTGCAGGAATATGTGATACTCGATGTTTGATGTGTTTTGGGGTAGCGATGTGGAATGGGAAAGACCCGATTATTAAAGAACGTTTGTTTGGTTTGACAGGCAATGAAGGCAACCATGCGGAAGATGTGAAGGAGCTATACTACTATTTAGATAGTACGCCGACGCACTCTTACATGAAGCATCTGTATAAATACCCACAACGGGAATTTCCTTATGCCGATTTGGTCAATACCAATAAGCAAAGAAGTCGTCAAGAACCAGAATATGAAATATTAGATACAGGTATTTTTGATGGGCATAAATATTTTGATGTTTACACAGAATACGCAAAAGCAGATGATACGGATATATTAATAAAAATCACTGCCCACAATAGAGGTAAAGATTCAGCGCCGCTAGTTTTACTGCCTACCCTATGGTTTAGAAATAACTGGAGCTTTGACCCTAAGAAGAAAAAATCTGAAATCCAATTAACGAAGGAGTATAAAGACTATGTAAGCTTTAGTGCGCAAAACGATTATTTGGGCGGGTATCATTTTTATTGTGAAAAACCAGAACGAGTTTTATTCACCGAGAATGAAACCAATATGGAACGAGTGTTTAATTTTAAAAATGAGACTCCTTTTGTTAAAGATGCTATTAATGACGCCGTTGTTAATAATGATTTTGAAAATATAGGAGCAAAGCAAAAAGGCACGAAGTGTACACCATTATATCGTTTTGAAGTACCCGCAGGAGAAAGCGTCTCCATCCGTTTACGATTAAGCAGTCAAGCCCACAAAAAAAATCCATTAACGGCAGATTTTGATAAGGTATTTAAAAAACGGATAACAGAAGCTGATGAATTTTACTCAACTTTTGTCCCGCCAAATGCGACTACCGATACACAGAATATCCAGCGACAGGCATTTGCAGGAATGATGTGGACTAAACAGTATTATAATATAGATATTAGTCGATGGTTAAATGGAGATCCAGGCCAACCTGAACCACCCAAAAATAGGAAACGGGGTAGAAATTCTAATTGGAAGCATCTGACCAATGAAGATATAATTTCTATGCCAGACAAATGGGAGTACCCTTGGTATGCAGCATGGGATTCTGCATTTCATTGTGTACCGATTGCTATGATAGACCCTGATTTTGCCAAGAAGCAATTGATCTTATTTTTACGGGAATGGTACATGCACCCTAACGGACAAATGCCTGCATATGAATGGGCATTCGGTGATGTGAATCCACCAGTACACGCTTGGGCCTGTTTGGAAGTCTATCGAGTAGAAGCGCGTCAAACTGGTAATAAGGATGTAGATTTTTTAAAGCGAGTTTTCCAAAAACTATTAATCAACTTTACTTGGTGGGTCAACCGAAAAGACCACAACGATAATAATATATTTGAAGGCGGTTTTCTCGGATTGGATAATATTGGCATCTTTGATCGAAGTTCCGAGATTCCAGGTGGTGGCCATTTAGAACAAGCCGATGGTACTGCATGGATGGCGATGTTTTGTTTGAACATGCTAGACATGGCATTGGAAATTGCACAAACAGATCCCACATTTGAGGATATTGCCACCAAGTTCTTTGAACACTTTGTCATTATTACAGAATCTTTGAATCAAATTGGGGAAGATTGGGTCGGTGCATGGGATGAAGAGGAAGGATTTTTCTATGATATTCTAGCCATGCCTGATGGAAGTTATACGCCATTAAAAGTAAGGTCATTAGTTGGTTTGACAACGATGTTTGCTACGCTTAGACTAGAACGCTCTCGCCTAGAAGGCTTACCTGATTTTAAAAGAAGACTAGAGTGGTATCGGAATTATAGAGAAGAAAATAAGCTATACTTAGTCATTGAAGATATGGCTGAGGATAAAGATATTTTATTGTCTTTATTGCCGAATGAACGACTAAAAAAGATGTTAAAGGTTTTATTAGATAAACAAGAATTCCTTTCCCCTTTAGGCATTCGATCTTTATCTAAAATTCACGAAACGCCTTATGTAATTAATATAGCTGGACAGGAATTTGGCTTAAAATATGAACCTGCCGAATCAACGATCGGCTTATTTGGTGGCAACTCTAACTGGCGAGGGCCTGTATGGATGCCAATGAACTATTTGATAATCCAATCACTCCGACAGTTTCATGAATACTTCGAAGACACCCTAAAAGTAGAATGTCCTACAGATAGTGGAAATTATGTCACTTTAAAAGAAGTGGCAGATGACTTATCTCGCCGCTTAATTCGGCTGTTTGAAGCGGATGCAGCAGGGAAGCGGCCTATTCATGGAGAGGATAATATTTACAAAAAAGAT
>CAKZUM010000524.1 GCA_937921525.1 uncultured Saprospiraceae bacterium | reverse complement strand
TTCGTCAAGTGCTAACCAAGCCTTTGGGTTTGGATATACATCTGGATTATATTTTTTCATAGTAAATATTTATAGAAATAATTATCGAATTTCAATAGATTGCTCTCGAAGATACTGTTTTAAATCTGGTATCTCAATTTCCCCAAAATGAAAAATACTCGCCGCCAAGCCTGCATCTGCTTTTCCTTTGGTAAACACCTCTGCGAAATGTTCCATATTCCCTGCCCCGCCAGAAGCGATGATTGGTATATTTACGGTATCCGATAATTGGGCTAACGCATCTACTGCAAATCCTGCCTTTGTACCATCATGGTCCATAGAGGTAAACAGAATTTCTCCTGCCCCTCTGGATTCTACTTCTTTTGCGAATTCAAACAAACGACGTTTTGTAGGGGTACGTCCCCCTGATACATATACGATCCATTCTCCATCCACCAATTTAGCATCTATGGCAATTACTATGCATTGGTTGCCAAACTGCAATGCCAATTCATCCACCAACGCAGGGTTCCTTACAGCGGCAGAGTTAATACTTACCTTATCCGCACCATTCATTAAGCACACATCCACATCTTGTATAGAGCTAATACCTCCACCAACCGTAAAGGGTATATTTAAATTCTTTGCTATATTCTTAGCTAAGGCCGCAAGAGTCTTTCGCTTTTCATGCGTTGCGGTAATATCTAAAAACACAATTTCATCCGCTCCTTTTTCACTATACGCTGCCCCTAATTCTACAGGATCGCCTGCATCTCTAAGATCGACGAAATTGACTCCTTTAACGGTTCTTCCATCTTTTATGTCCAAACAGGGGACGATTCTTTTTGCTAGCAAACTATTTATTTTGGTTCTTTATAAATGTAATTTCATCCCTTCATGACTCGCTACAAAGCCTAATTTTTCATAGAACTTTATCGCTTCTGGTCTTTTCTTATCTGTTGTTAACTGTAGTACATGAGCACCTCTTTCCTTTGAGCGCTGAATAGCCCATTGAAAAAATTGTTTTCCAAAACCTTGTCCTCTATACTTCTTATGGATTCTCACTGCTTCTATTTGTGCTCTTATTCCCCCTTGATAAGTTAGATATGGAATAAAACTTAATTGAAGCGTACCGATAATTTCTCCTTCTCTATTCTCTACAAGCATTAAGTCTTGATTGTTATCAAGATTTATCTTTTCAAAAGCCACATAATAAGATTCTGGCAAAGGATCTATAAAATTTTCTCGCAATCGTCCTAAAGGATCATCCGATAGTAGTTGGACAATACTATAAACATCTTCTCTAGTGGCTTTTCTAAAATATAAATCCATTATACTAAATCGTTTAGCTTGATTTTTCCTTCATAGATCGCTTTGCCTATGATAGCACCATAGCAGTTAATTTCTGTAAGGGCTTCCACATCTGTCATATCCGTTACCCCACCACTTGCTATTAAGTGTAAATCTGGAAATTCGGATCTTATTTTTTTATACAAATCTACAGACGTTCCTTCCAATGCTCCATCTTTAGCGATGTCCGTACAGATCACATATTTTACGCCCTTAGCGATGTATCCCTTTAGAAAATCAAATAGATTCAAATTGGTCGTTTCTTGCCAACCGCTTATCGCTATTTGTTCGTTTCTGCAATCGGCACCTAAGATAATTTTATCGCTACCATATTTCTCTAACCAACCTTCAAAAGTCTCTGGATCTTTTACAGCAATACTACCTCCTGTTATTTGCATGGCACCAGAATTAAAGGCAATTTCTGCATCTTTATCTGTTTTAATCCCTCCTCCAAAATCTATCGTCAAATTGGTCTGGTTCGCTATTCGTTCTAGCACTTTCCAATTCACAATATGCTTCGCTTTTGCACCATCTAAATCGACTAAATGTAATCGCTCTATACCCGCGCCCTCAAATTCTTTAGCGACTTCTACGGGATTTTCATTATAGATTTTTTTTTGGTCATAATCGCCATGTGTTAAGCGAACACATTTTCCATCTATAATATCTATTGCTGGTATAATGAACATTTCTTTATTTAAAAAAAATTAAGAATATCTTTAAAGCATCGGCTAAAGCCAATGTCAGTTTTTAAACACAGAGACACAGAGGTGCAGAGTTTGTTGATTTTTTCTGCGAAAAAATCTCTGCATCTCTGCGCCTCTGCGTTCAATTTTTTATTGGCGATAGCCAATGCTGAAGATTGCAATTAAGAATAAATCTAAAATTTTATTTATCGGCAATAACTAACATTTCAAAATCTTTTGTTGTTAGTTTATCTTCTCTTGAAAATTGTCCGAGCTTTGCACCGAGTATATCTATCCTTTTGTACCCCAATGACTTCAATAGCCAATTAATTTCAGAAGGAATATAAAATCTTTGGTTCCCTTTGATTGTTTTTCTATTTCCTAGATCATCTTCATACTCCACACTCCCCTGTAGTTCCTTTAGTGAACCGTTCGTTATCGTATTTTTTTGCAGAATTTTCAAAAGGCCTTTCATACCATTGCTCCATCAAATAGTTAGTTTTAAAAAGTTCTCTAAAATTTTTGCGCCAACTCTTCCCGATTTTTCAGGGTGAAACTGGGTAGCGTAGAAATTATCTTTGTGTAAGGCTGCGCTAAACTGCCCACAATAATCCGTTGTAGCAATAGTATAATCACTTAGTTCCGCATAATAGCTATGCACAAAATAAACTCGCTCTTGTTCTAAACTTTTGTCAAATAATTTAGAATCTAATTGCCCTATATTATTCCATCCCATATGCGGCACTTTCTGTCCATTGGGTGGCTGAAAGCGTTTGACTTGTTGATCGAATATCCCCATGCAAAAGGTCTCATTTTCTTCTGAGTACGCACACATTAATTGCATGCCTAAACAGATACCTAATACAGGTTGCTTTAAACTCGGAATCAACTGATCTAGTTTTTTTTCTTTTAAAAAAGCCATCGTGGTACTGGCCTCCCCTACTCCTGGGAAGATCACTTTATCTGCTTTTTTGATTGCTTCAAAATCATCTGTTAATATTGGCTCTATCCCTAATCGGTTTAAGGCGAAGATGACGGATTGGGTATTGCCGGCGTTGTAGTCTATTATTGTTAGATTCATAGGTTAACTCCCCCCGTCTCCTTTTTGATAGAGACGGTAAAATAAAGGGGTTGTTTAGTTTAAAAAATCTATATTTTCTAGTTGAAAATTATTTTTCTATTCGGCGGAAATCAAAAATCATAAATCTTACATCATAAATCATATATCCATACAGTATACAAGCCACATGGATTTATGATGTATGATTTCAGAAATATGATGTATGATTTTCTCAGAGCCAATCTACAAAACCCCCTTAGTACTAGGCAACCACATCTTCTCCACATCCCGCTTCTTAGCCATCTTAATCGCCTTTGCCAAACCCTTAAAAATAGCCTCAATCTTATGATGTTCATTCGTTCCCTCCGCTTTGATATTCAGGTTACATTTAGCCGTATCGGAAAAAGATTTAAAAAAATGATAGAACATTTCTGTTGGCATATCCCCAATCTTTTCTCTTTTAAAATCTGCATCCCAGACAAGCCAGGGGCGACCACCAAAATCTATAGCGACCGTTACCAAGCAATCATCCATAGGTAGACAAAAACCATATCGCTCTATCCCCATTTTGTTTCCTAATGCTTTTTGGAATGCTTCGCCTAATGCTAATGCCGTATCTTCAATCGTGTGATGCTCGTCTATATGTAAATCTCCTTTGACTTTGACGGTTAAGTCAGAATTAGAGTGCCGACCTAATTGGTCTAGCATATGATCAAAAAAACCTAAGCCAGTATCACAAGAAGACTTACCAGTTCCATCTAAATTTAAGTCTATTAGAATATTGGTTTCCTTTGTCGTTCTTTGGACTTGTATCGTTCTAGATTCTAATTTTAGAAATTCATAAATCTCTTTCCAGCTATTAGTTGACAAAGCTAAAGAATCGGCAACGTTAATTCCTTTGACCATGTGATCATCTGATTCATCCGCTGACTTACCGATCAAAATTCCTTTTGCTCCTAGATT
>CAKZUM010000523.1 GCA_937921525.1 uncultured Saprospiraceae bacterium | reverse complement strand
AAAAAAAAAATAGCAGTTTTGACTAAAATATTTTATTATTGTACTAAACTAAAATGACTTCCACACTAAAATATAGGAATACTTCTATTGAAAACTAGAGATAAAATAATAGTAACAGGTAAAAAACTATTTAATTTGAATGGTTTCGGTGCAACGACATTGTATCAGATTGCACAAGAACTTGATATAAGTCGAGGTAACTTAACCTATTATTTTAAGAATAAGGAAGTTTTTTTGGAAGAGATCGTACAAGAAATGTGGGCTAAGTACAAAGCCAAAATGTCGGAGACTCAATATCCTTCTTGGGAAAACACGAACAACGCAACAAAGGCCTTTCACGAATTACAACAAGCATACTCCTTTATATTCTTTGATAAGCAGGTCATGGAATACCCCACGGTTAAAAAACAAATTAAACGAATTTATGCAGATGACTTGAAGCGACAAATGTCTATCATTTCCTTTTCTATTCAAGTAGGAAATATGCGGGAGGAGCTTATTCCTGGTACGTATTATAATTTGTGTCGAACGCTTTGGATGCTATCCTTTTTCTGGTTGATGTCCGATATTTATCAGGATATACAAAAGGAAACCAGCTGGGATAGGGTTGCATGGAGTCTAATTTTACCTCATTTTACAGAACAAGGAATCCTTGCTTTTAAAGAGCATTTTGGAGAAGAATATTTTCAATCTTTAGGTAGAGCCTATACTACTTATATTAATAAAACATTGAGTTTTTAAATAATAAAAATATGAATTTCGTATTAACAGAAGAACAATTAATGATTCGGAATGCGGCAAGAGATTTTGCCCAAAATGAATTAAAACCAGGGGTCATTGAAAGAGATACCCATATGACCCACCCAACAGAACAAGTAAAGATGATGGGTGAATTGGGCTTTATGGGAATGATGACTTCTCCTGAATACGGAGGTAGTGGTATGGATACCATTTCATACGTTTTAGCAATGGAAGAAATTTCAAAAATTGATAACTCTGCTTCCGTTATTGTGTCCGTACAGAATTCCCTTGTTGAATACGGCATAGAAGCATACGGTTCAGAGGAAACTAAAAAGAAGTATCTGCCTAGCTTGGCATCAGGAGAAACCATCGGCGCATTTTGTTTGTCTGAACCAGAGGCAGGAAGTGATGCCACTAGCCAGCGAACAACCGCTATAGATAAGGGAGATTACTATCTATTGAATGGTACAAAGAATTGGATTACCAATGGAAAGAAAGCTGGTACCTATGTAGTAATTGCTCAAACAGATATTGAAAAAGGCCATAAAGGCATTAATGCCTTAGTAGTAGAGGCAGCATGGGATGGCGTAAGTACAGGGGTAAAAGAAGACAAATTAGGTATTCGTTCTTCTGACACATCTTCTGTGATGTTTTCCGATGTAAAAGTGCCAAAAGAAAACAGACTAGGCCCTGAAGGATTCGGTTTTAAATATGCAATGAAAACCTTAGATGGTGGTCGTATCGGTATTGCAGCGCAAGCATTAGGTTGTGCGGAAGGTGCTTACGAATTAGCATTGGCCTATTCTCACGAACGCCAGACTTTTGGAAAGCCCATCAACAAGCATCAAGCAATTGCCTTTAAGTTGGCAGATATGCAAACTAAAATCGAAGCTGCTAGGATGTTGGTCTACAGAGCTGCATGGTTAAAAGATCAAGGGATGGATTACGCCACAGCAGCTGCAATGGCTAAATTATATGCGTCAGAAGTGGCTATGGAAATTACCGTAGAAGCGGTACAGGTGCATGGTGGCTATGGCTTTGTAAAAGAGTACCATGTGGAACGATTAATGAGAGATGCCAAAATTACACAGATATACGAGGGTACTTCTGAAATACAAAGAATGGTGGTTTCTCGGAGTGCTATTAAAGGGAAGCCGTATTTGCCAATTGAGGCGGAGATGGAGACAGCTTAAAGAGACCGCTGCGCTGTCAGATCGCTTTTGCTGTCAGAGGTGAGACCGCTGCGCTGTCAGATGTATGACGTTGACATCGTAGGGACTTACGGAAAGGTGACAGCCATTTTAAAATGTCTGACATCTACTCTTTACAATTTTTGCAACATTCCCGTCCGATGGCTACCGCCGTCGGATGGGAATGTACTGCTCATCGGACGGCGTTAGCCGAAAATCGTCAACTTAAGGATTAGATGGCTAAATTACGTGTAATTCAACGCGGATGTCACGGATTTTATAGGTCGCCTGTATAGACGTGTTCAGTAGGTCGAGAGCGTGATATACCAGAACTGTCAACATCACTCACGACCTACAAGCCCTCCCATCCGCAAGCGGTTCGCAAACGATGTTTGCTCATGTGTTATCTGTGTGGCTACGAAGTAGCTCCGCGTTGAATTACGCCAAAGTAAGCTGCCTTATTTTTCTTAAGTTGATGACATTCTAACAAGAACGATCTGACCTCTGACTTCTAAAAAAATATTCTTATGGAAAAAATCAAAGCCTACCAATCCAAAAATAAAGTAAGAATCCTTACTGCGGGTTCCTTATTTGATGGACATGATGCTGCCATAAACATCATGCGCCGTATCATTCAACGATCAGGGGCAGAGGTGATTCATTTAGGGCATAATCGACCTGTACATGAAATAGTAGATGCAGCGATTCAAGAAGATGTGCAAGGGATGGCGATTACTTCCTATCAAGGAGGACATAATGAATTTTTTAAGTATGCTTATGACTTACTAAAAGAAAAAGGGGCAGGGCATATTAAGATATTTGGTGGCGGTGGTGGAACGATATTACCTTCGGAAATTGAAGAATTACACGCCTATGGAATCACGCGCATCTATTCCCCAGATGATGGTCGAGAATTGGGGCTACAAGGGATGATTAATGACTTGTTAGAACAATGTGATTATCCAGTAGGGGATCAGTTGAATGGGCAAATGAAACGAGTGCCTAAAAAAGATTTTGCAAGTATCGCTAGATTGATAACGGCCTCTGAAAATTATCCAGAGCAAAATGAGGCTTGGTTAGCAGATTTAAAAAAGAAGGTCAAAGATACGACTGTTCCTGTATTAGGGATCACTGGTACAGGTGGGGCTGGGAAATCCAGTTTGGTGGATGAATTGGTATTGAGATATTTACAGACTTTTCCTAAAAAAACCATTGGTATTATATCTGTGGATCCTTCCAAACGAAAAACAGGTGGCGCATTATTAGGAGATCGTATTCGCATGAATGCCATCTCTAGTGATCGAGTATTTATGCGATCCTTAGCAACTCGCCAATATAATCTAGCACTGAATAAACATATTGATAGTGCCATTTCTATTTTAAAACATGCCGAATTTGACTTAATCATTTTAGAGACTTCTGGTATTGGGCAGTCTGACTCTGAGATCGTAGATCATGCGGACGTATCCGTATATGTGATGACGCCAGAATTTGGAGCAGCTTCTCAGTTGGAAAAAATTGATATGCTCGATTTTGCGGATGTCATTGCGATTAATAAATTTGATAAAAGAGGATCGCAAGATGCGCTGAGGGATGTCAAAAAACAATATCAGCGTAACCATGAACTATGGGAAACTTCTACGGATGAAATGCCTGTTTATGGTTCTATCGCCTCTCAGTTTAACGACCCAGGAATTAATAATTTATTCAATGAATTGATGGGGCGTTTATTTCCTAAAGCAACCATAACACAACTGGAAAAAGGGGAAAGTAAAAAACAATATATCATACCTCCTGCTAGAGTTCGATACTTATCTGAAATTACAGAAACGATTCATCGCTACGACCAAGAAGTAGAAAAACAAAGTGAAATAGCAAGAAATCTATTTAGTATTGATAATACTATAGCGGTATTAAATAATCAAGATAAAAAACCAGACTCGATAGAGTCTACACTAAATATACTAGAAGAAAGTAAAGCGACTATAACGCAAGAACTAGATAGAGAGAATAAAGCTATACTAGATAATTGGGAAGCAAAAAAAGCAGCATATGCTGCTCCAGAGTTTGTATATGAGGTAAGAGGAAAATCAATTAAAGTAGAAAATTATACAAAGACCTTATCGCAGAACAAAGTTCCAAAAGTAGTCTTACCAAAGTACAAAGATTGGGGAGAAATTTTAAAATGGGTGAAACAAGAAAATGTACCCGGTGAATTTCCGTTCACTGCTGGTGTATTCCCATTCAAACGAAAAGGAGAAGATCCAACTAGAATGTTTGCAGGGGAGGGTGGCCCAGAACGTACCAATAAGCGTTTTCATTACTTATCAAAAGGAACGCCTGCTAAACGATTATCAACTGCTTTCGATTCCGTAACCTTATATGGAAATGACCCAGATTATAGACCAGATATTTATGGAAAAGTTGGAAACTCTGGTGTCAATGTAAGTTCCTTAAATGATGCAAAGAAGCTCTATTCAGGATTTGATTTATGCAATCCAAAGACTTCTGTCTCTATGACGATTAACGGGCCAGCGGCTACGATTTGTGCTTTCTTTATGAATGTGGCAATTGACCAGCAATGTGAATTGTATATAAAAGAGCATAAGCTAGAGCATTTAGTAGAGGCTAAATTTAAAGAGTTGTATGATGATAAAGGCTTCCGTAGACCAAACTATAATGGAGCATTACCTGAAGGAAACGATGGGTTAGGCTTAATGTTGTTAGGGCTTACTGGCAACCAAGTTTTAGACCAAACGATCTATAAAGAACTAAAAGCTAAAGCTTTAAAATCGGTAAGAGGTACAGTCCAAGCAGATATTTTAAAAGAAGATCAAGCACAGAATACTTGTATATTTTCCACAGAATTTTCTTTAAAATTAATGGGAGATGTGCAACAGTATTTTATTAATAAAGGAGTGCGGAATTTTTACTCCGTCTCTATATCAGGCTATCATATTGCGGAGGCTGGTGCCAACCCAATTTCTCAATTAGCCTTCACGCTATCCAACGGTTTTACCTTTGTAGAATACTATTTATCTAGGGGGATGAACATTGACGACTTTGCTCCTAATTTATCTTTCTTCTTCTCTAATGGAGTTGATCCAGAATACGCAGTAATAGGTCGGGTAGCTAGACGGATATGGGCAAAGGCAATGAAGTATAAGTATGGAGCGAATGAGCGGTCTCAAAAATTAAAGTATCATATCCAAACTTCTGGCCGTTCTCTACATGCGCAAGAAATTGATTTTAATGATATACGAACAACCCTGCAAGCACTCTATGCCATTTATGATAATTGTAATTCCCTACACACCAATGCCTATGATGAAGCGATCACCACGCCCACAGAGGATAGCGTAAGAAGGGCCGTTGCAATTCAAATGATTATCAACCATGAATTAGGTTTGGCTAATAACGAAAATCCTTTGCAAGGAGCGTTCATTATCGAAGAGTTAACGGATTTGGTAGAAGAAGCAATCTTGTTAGAATTTGA
>CAKZUM010000522.1 GCA_937921525.1 uncultured Saprospiraceae bacterium | reverse complement strand
CTTTTTCACTTCTGATCTCTATTTTCACTCCTCCACCATCAACTGTAACAAATCCCGTACCTGCTCAACAGAAGTAATTCGATAGCGAGCAATAGATTCCCCCGAACCTACTTTTACGGCATAAGCATCCTCTGGCATTACTTTAAAAATATCTTCATCTGTATGGTCATCTCCAATGGCAAAGACGAAATCCCAATCTTGCAGAGGCAACCACTCCATAGTCGCCTGTCCTTTACTGACCCCCACGTTTTTCACTTCTACTACTTTGTTGCCATCTAATACTTGCAAATCCAAACTAGCAAGCAGATAAGTCAGCATATCTTTAAATTCTCTTACCCGCTTTGCGCCTAAATCTTTATCTACTTTTCTGTAATGCCAAGCTAAAGAAAAATCTTTTTCTTCGATAAAAGAACCCGGTGTACGCTCTACCAACTGTTCCAGTACCAGTCGAATTTGTTTTTTCCATTGACTTCTTAGACCTGGGTTTTGAACCCATTGATTATCCTTCCTGATCCATACGCCATGCTCTGCGGCAAAGTCCATATCCAGATGTCCCAACCATTTATTAATGGTATGCTTATCTCTGCCCGTATTAATCACCACTTTGTTTTTAGTATCCTTACAAAGGGTATCTAGGTAGCCTAGTAAAGTATCATCGGGAGCGACAGCTTGTGGGTCAGGATCAAAATTCATTAGCGTACCATCGTAGTCGAGAATCAATAAACGAGATTCCGCCTTTTGATAATCAGCTAATAATTCTTCAACAGATGCTTTATTCAATTTAATATCTTTTTTGGAAGGACCTTGAGTCAATTTTTTTAATTCTTTAAGGAAGGTTTCTGCCCAATATTTAACGGTATATTTCTTGAGTTGATCTTGCATTTTTTTCATCCGCCATCCTTGCTCTCCAGTAGTCATATCCATAGCCTGCTTGAGTGTTTTAGCAATTTGTGCAGAATCTTGTGGGTTGACGAGCAAGGCATCAAACATTTCACTGGAGGCCCCCGTTAATTCACTTAACACCAAAACGCCTGTCCTACTTTTATCTTTACTAGCTACATATTCTTTGGCAACCAAATTCATCCCATCCCTTAAGGGGGTAATGAGAGCAATATGGGCCTCTCTATATAATGCAGAAAGTTCGGGGAACGCTAAAGATCTATAATAATAACGAATAGGGAACCAATCAAAATTACCATAAGCCCCATTTATTCTCCCAACCATAGTTTCTATTTCTTCCTTTAATTCTTGGTACTGCTCTACATTAGAACGGGAAGGAACAACGATTAGAAAGAGTGTTACCTTAGATTGATATTCTGGATATTCTTGCAGAAATCGTTCATAAGAACCTATTCTTTCTGGAATACCCTTTGTATAATCCAATCGATCAATTGATAAGATAATGCTCCGTTTTTTAGCCAATCGCTGTATCTGAAAAGAATAATCTGTACTGCTTAATACGATCTCTTGTTTAGCATATTTTTGATAATCAATACCCATTGGAAAGACATCTACATTCACACTACGACCATTGATTAAGAGTTTCCCAAAATTATGCTCGTACCCAGCTATTCGATAGACCGCACTTAAGAAGTGACGCATATATCCGAACGTATGAAAACCGATTTGATCCGCTCCTAAAACGCCTTGTAGCAAATCTTCTCGCCAAGGAAGGATTCTAAATATTTCATAAGAAGGAAAGGGAATGTGCAGAAAAAACCCGATAGAAGCTTTAGGAAATAAAGCACGCACCATTGCAGGAAGTAATAAAAGTTGGTAATCATGTATCCAAATAATATCTTCTTTTTGAACATGCTGCGCTACTATATCTGCAAATAATTGATTGACCTTTTGATAGGCTTGCCAAAAGAGTTCTTCGTAAGTAGTATATTGTGTAAAGTAGTGAAAATGAGGCCAGATCACCTTATTGCTAAAGCCTTCATAGAATAAAGAAATTTCTTCTTTGGTTAAAAAAACAGGGACTAAACCATCTTTGGCCAAGTCTTTGGTGATGGCCTCTTTTTCTATTGCCGATTCAATGGGCATACCGACCCACCCTATCCATAATTTTTCAATAGTCGTATCCAAAGAGTTTAGGCCTGTCGCCAAACCTCCAGCACTAGGATGATAGCACAATTCGCCATCTTTTCTTTCTATGGTAAGTGGTAAGCGGTTAGAGATGATTACTAATCGAGCCATTAATTAATGCTTGGATAGAGAATATTAATTTCTACTTCATTCCTAAAAATCCAATAATACGAATAGAAATTCAGAATAGCAAAGCATTTGGCTTTTTGCAAATGATTAGGATTTACTAAGAATTATAAATCTTCATTGAAGGAGGGATATACAGCAGCATTCTTAATTAATTTTTTCTCTATTAAAAACTTCTTCCAGGCTTTGACTCTAGAAAAACTATTAAATTGGAAAAAGGATTGAAATTCATTTAATTTAGGAGAAAAGCCCAAGGTAGTATTAAAGTGCAGTTCCAAAACTTTAATGATCGCATATACATAATCATCCCTGTACTGTCCCCCTTGTCCGACAAAAGGAACGACCAAGTCATAAGTCAGAATAGTATATATTTTATCAAAGTCTAATTCCTTTTTTCTTGTAGTATAGTCCACCCCAAATTGGTCTAAATAATACTGATAAATATCCCTTATCTCGGTAGAGGCTAATTGTTGTTGAAAATTTGCTACAACATCTTTATCCACCTCAAAAATAGGAATACCAAATTCTTTACGAACGAATGGCATTAGTTGTAGCTCGTCAAAATCTTCTAATTGATCTAGATGCGCAAATACCTTTCCTACCTCTTTAAAATCCATTCTAGCAAATAAAATACTTAGCCATTTATACCTCACCTGCATATCCAGATTAGGATCATTTACTACTGCTAGCTTCTCTTCTAAGGACTCTTGATTATGTTTTAAAAGTAAAATATTTAATTGTGTTGCCTCTTCCTCAAATTCTGTCAAATAAGTGCTTTCGTTAAGGTATTCTTTTAAATCACTTATGATTTTTAAGCGAGTTAAATTGGGAATCTGGCCATTGGTTGTTAATTGAAATAACCACTCCTGTCGGAACAAGTTATTATATAAAAATCCATTTTGGTCAATATTGAAATCCTTAGATTGATGGAGTAGAAAATCTAACCATTTTAACGGATCATCCATCATAACCGTTTTTGATAGATTGTCTAATTCTCGATAAGAAAATTCAATTTTTTCTATGTAATGCAATTCTTGTTTTACAGACAATAATGGCTCAATTACTAACTGCGGGATACTCCTCGGTTTATCAATTCGACTAAGTGCTTGTAAGCATATGACTCTGTGTTTTTCACTATAATATTTAGACTGAGTAATGGTATTAATGTTTCTAATAGTTAGCTCTTCGCTCGTTGTCAACTCTATTAACTGTAAGTCAAATAAATATTTACCCCAAGTGGTATAAGACGCTTTATCATTCTCCCATAGTTGATACCATTTCTTCAAAGAAGTAGAAGTATTTTTTGAATAAGAGAAAGCATATATTTCTTCCAAAGTTTTTACAACTACTTTGGCAGCTGATAAATTATCTTCCCATACATGTATAGGTGTTTTGAATAGTTCGGGGACAATATCAATAGAAGCATACTGAAAAATATACGCCTTCATTTTTTTAAGGGCCTTCCTATTTCTCAAACTTTTTAATACAAAAAAATAGTCTGTTAATTCTCTAGGCGTATACTTATCTAGTCGGGCTATTTCTTTTTCTGAAAAGGATTCTGGATCACTAATTAATTCCGTGACACTTAGAGGTGCAGTACTAGTTTCTTCTTTTCCTTTCCAATAGGAAATGGCTTCTTTAATCAAATCATTTCGTTCCACTAGGGCTATTTCTTCTAGTCTATTATATAGCCTACGCTGGTCATTAGCTTTTTGGTAGTAAAGTCGGGCAATTCCGAAATTACTTAAGTCTTTGAATAAAATACTTTTTAATAAATAAAAACGAAATTGAAAATCATTATTGATAATAGCTCCCCAATATTTACTATATAGTCGATCTAATATTCTTCCTATTGAAAAATTCAGTTCTGTATTTTGTGCATTGATAGAAGCATAATATTCTAATGCCGTTAAGTCTTTTAATTGTAACTGAGCAATCAGCTCATTTTCTACTTGATACCGCTTCGGCGGAGATAATGTTTGCGATAGCCTAGTAAGCTGACTCTGAGTTGAAATAGTAGGATTATAATCAATATCGTGTTTTCTACAAAAGTCAGTGAGGTGACTTAAATTTTCTAATATATTGTAATCTAAGGGTGGCAATTTAGCATTATAAGTACGTAACAAAGGTCGATACTTTTTGATCAACCGATTTATTTCATCTGGAATACCTTCTGTCAGTAGCATAAATGACTCTAGTGCAATCGTATCATTTTTAGAATTAAGTCTTCTAAAATGTTTTTCATAAGCATCTACGAGATCAGACTTCTTTAGAATATTTGTAAAACCATTCGTTGTATGGTCCCATTCATAATCGCTATAGTGTTGCGACCAGTACAGTAAAAAGTGTTCTTTTGACATAGCGTCCGAATAATCGCTTACCATATTATCTTGCTCATCTTTTACTGATATATAGACATCAATTAAGCTATTAAGCTTGTTAAGGTAAATTTTCTTATCATCTGTTTTCCAAGAATTATACTGTAAACCTGCTAAATAGAATAACACTTTAGGCTCTTCACTCTTCATTAATTCTTTAAAAGCATTTTCTCTAATCCATACTAAGGTATCTGAAGGTGTCGTACTTAGTATCCAAGCAAAATAGTCTGCTGACTCTTCAAAAAAGATGGGTAGCGTTGCTAAAGATTTTTGATAACCAGCTGCCTTGATGGTACTAAAATCTCCTTTATATTGCTTTACTAATTGATTGCATGCTCGTTTTAAAGTTTTTATAGTGTTCCCTTCTAAAAGATGATTGGTAATATTGGCCAGTTCTTGTCGGCAACTCTCTAAGGATAATCTTTTTTTCTGCCCCAATTGGAAGACGATAGCAATGGCTGTGGTATCAGGTAATTCCTCTACCACTAAATGCAATAATTCATTGCGCTTCGAAGTAGGTTTTATTTTTGAAAATTTGGAATCTAATACAAGGTCTTTCAAGATAGGCGTCTTCACGGTAGATGCTAAATTAGAAAGTTGTAGGACGGCCTCTCGCAGCACCTCAGGCTTTCTTTTCTTTAAGGCATAGACTATGTTTTCCTTTGTGGTTTTGATGAATAGTTGATCTTGCCAATTAGTAGCTTGTTCTTCTATTTGAAATTCTACTTTCCTTGACTCAATAGGCGTCAGGTAATAAGATTTTAAAAAGTCAGAATATCGAAAAGCTTTTTCCTCTTGATAATATAATTCTTGTAGACGGTGAGGTTGATCTTCGCCAGACCAATCAAATTCTTCCGTGGTAAGCAACAAATATTTTTGGGCGAGTGAGGCTAGTTCCTCATTATTAGGCGACAGTTTCCAAACGTTCGTTAAATCTCTTATCGCTCGATGATCTCCTTTTTGTAGCCTCTTTTCAATATCTAGTACCACCCATTTTTCATTCGGGATAGCCGCGGATTGACTTAACAAATTAGTTACGGTTCCAGAAATACAAATACCTAGCACTAATATAGCATAGAATATCCCCTTTAACCTTTGCCAACTAGCAATTAGGCTTAACTGTGGGAAGTATATAGGAAACAGTCGAAGCATGGGATTTAACTAAAAATTTAGTCTAGGCTAATATTCTTGGATAAACATCAATTAACTATCTTTGCTTTTCCATCTAAAATAGGCTACGAATTAATAAACAACTTCAATGTAATCTTTGTCATAAACCTAACAAATGGATCAAGTTGATTGGTATAGTTGATTGACTATTATCATTTTTATCCTTTGGTAGGGTCGTGTACATTGAGTTTACTATATGGAAGTCGTCCTAAATCAGGATAAATTTTAAAAAACACCATGATTTACAGGCTTTAACTTCTTACCCCTCGCCCCTAGTAACGACGAAATAATAACTATACACTCTTGGCTGCTTTTTTTTTGTTGATTACTCTCTATTGAAAAGACATTTTGGGTGAGAAACGTAGAAAAATTGATTATGAAATTGTTTAAAAAGATAAATCTAGACGTTGAAGGTATAAGAAGGCAATTTTTATACCGTTTTTATTTCTCGGGATAAGAGATTGGTGGATGTAAATCCACTAAGAGTAATAGACCTCTCAAATTCACTACGGCAGGTCGATTCATTTGAAGTAATGCAATAGTACCTCTAGCAATCGCTGTATTTCCAATAATTAACAGCTCGAATTTGAGCTAACTGGATTAAAATAGCTACTCTTTTATTTCTTAGTTCTTCTTCTAAATTGATTAAAACGGCATATTCCTTTTGCTCCTTTTTTGTAATCGTTTCCTCCTCATTTTTTTTTGAGTATAGATGATAGCGCTCTTGCTCTTGCTTACTTAAAATCAGTTGATTTAGTTGAGAAAGCAGTACTTTTTCTTGGTATCTTTTATCTTTTTGTTTTTTCTGTAGT
>CAKZUM010000521.1 GCA_937921525.1 uncultured Saprospiraceae bacterium | reverse complement strand
TCATTACATTTTTCCTATATTGTGCGCAACTAAATATCAATAAAAAATGTCAAAACCACTTCATATTCCGACCATGGCCATGATGGCATCAGAAGGCAAAGAACCAGATATTTTATTCTGGGTAGGCTGTGCAGGTAGCTTCGATGCAAGAGCGCAAAAGGTAACGGTTGCTTTTTGTAAAATATTAAATGAAGTAGGCATCAACTTCGCTATTTTAGGAAACGAAGAAAGCTGCACGGGAGACCCTGCTAGACGGGCAGGCAATGAGTTTATTTTCCAAATGTCCGCTTTACAAAATATCGAGACCTTAAATATGTATAAGGTCAAGAAGATTGTAACGGCTTGCCCGCATTGCTTTAATACTTTAAAAAATGATTACCCTGCCCTAGGCGGTAATTATGACGTAACGCACCACTCTCAATACTTGCAAGAGTTAATTGACTCAGGTAAAATAAAGATGAAAGAAGGTGGCGCATTCGCAGGTAAAAAAATCACGTACCATGATTCTTGCTATGTGGGTAGAATAAATGGAGTGTATGAAGCACCCAGAAAAGTACTAGAAGCATTAGATAATGATCTAGTAGAGATGAAACGTTGTAAAACCAATGGTCTTTGCTGTGGCGCAGGTGGTGCCCAAATGTTTAAAGAAGATGAACCCGGCGATAAGCGTATCAACACGGAACGTGCAGAGGAAGCTTTAGATACAGGCGCCCCTATTATTGCTGCCAATTGTCCTTTTTGTATTACGATGATGCAAGATGGTGTCAAGGCAAAGGATAAGCAAGAGGAGGTAATGGTTTATGATTTAGCGGAATTAATTGTGAATAATCAAGGCTTATAAAATAGACACGGCGTGTTTGAAAAGTGGCAGTCAAAGTGTCGGACACCTTCGAAGGTCTCCGACACTTTTTTCATCACCTATTCTCGCTCTTGTAACTGATTTTCAAAAACTCCATGCCTCCATAACGAAACAATATATGACAAACTACACCACCCTCCCCGATACTTCCAGAGTTTGGATATACCAAGCCCAAGCCCCACTCTCTCCAAAAATCACTCAAGAAATAGAAGTCCATCTGACCAAATTTGCCACCGCATGGGTGAGCCATAACAACCAATTACATGCCTTCGCAAAAGTTTTCCATAATCAATTTTTAGTCTTAATGGTGGATGAAAGTCAAGCAGGTGCAAGTGGCTGTTCCATTGACAAATCTGTTCATTTTATGCAGCAGTTGGAACAGCACTATCAGATCGTTTTGTTTGATCGAATGACTTTCACCTATAAAGATGGCGATACCATTCGCTCTGCTTCTAAAAACGAATTTGCGGCATTATACAAAGCAGGAACTATCACGGACGACACCTTAGTCTTCGATAATCTAGTCAAGACCAAAAAAGATTTTGATAGCCAATGGGTCAAGCCTTTGGCGAGTAGTTGGCATAAGCGGATGGTGGGATAGACTTTTTGAGACCGCTGCGCTGTCGGAAGTCAGATCGCTGCGCTGTCAGATTGCCTACGGCGGTCAGATGACAGCCACTTTACAAGTTGCTGCCATCAATAGTCCATCTCTTACCCTGAAACAAAGTTTTGTTTGCTTTTAACCGCAATCAATCTCAATTCTCAATTTTAAATTCTCAATTCTTTTCTTACTAGTATCATCGAGATTTGTAACCTCGATGCCATACGATAATCATACCGCATCGAGGTTACAAACCTCGACGATCTGCGAGGCAGATGGCAGAAATTTTCAAAATGGCTGTCATCTTTCCTAGAAACCCAGATGACAGCCACTTTACAAGTTGCCGCCATCAATAGTCCGTCTCTTACTCTAAAACAAAGTTTTGTTTGCTTTTAACCGCAATCAATCTCAATTCTCAATTTTAAATTCTCAATTCTTTTCTTACCTTCGGTAAATCAATCCATTCTAATTAAAATTTCTAATAATGAAAAAACTATTTCTTCCTACACTATGCGTAGTGCTAGCCTTTGCTGCCTGCCAGACAGTAGAGGACACTATTAAGACGACTGTGCAAGAAGTCAAAGAGACTGTAACAACAGCACCTAGTAAATTTACGTACCCGACTACAAAGAAAATTGACCATACCGATACTTATTTTGAAACCGAAGTGGAAGATCCTTACCGTTGGTTAGAGGACGATCGTTCTGAAGAAACAGGCGAATGGGTGAAGGCACAAAACGCCGTTACTTTTGGCTATTTAGATAAGATTGCCTTTCGAGCACCTTTGAAAGAACGAATAGAACAACTGGTCGATTATGAAAAAATATCTGCTCCGTTCAAAGAAGGAGCGTATGAATATTTTTATAGAAATGATGGTTTACAAAATCATAGTGTAGTCTATAGAACTAAAATTGGTGATGCGAATGCAGCAGAAGAAGTTTTTCTAAATCCTAATGACTTTTCTGCGGATGCAACAACAGCTTTGCGGGGCATTTTCTTTACAGAAGATGGTACCCTTTCTGCCCATATGATTACAGAAGGAGGCTCCGATTGGCGGAAGATTATTGTCATGGATGTTGCCTCTAAAAAGGTATTAGAAGATACTTTAGTAGATGTAAAATTTAGTGGCATTTCTTGGAAAGGAAATGAAGGCTTTTACTATAGTAGCTATGACAATCCAGAAAAATCGGCAGGTAGTGAGTTGTCTGCAAAGACGCAATACCATAAGTTATTTTATCACCAACTAGGTACTAATCAGAAGGACGATGTACTAGTATTCGGTGGCGAAAAACAACCTAATAGATATATCTGGGGATATGTAACGGAAGATCAGAATTACCTAGTCGTTAGTGCTGCACAGAATACAAGTGGCAATCGTTTATATATTAAAGATTTAAAATCCAATAGTAGTGCTTTCGTGTTGGTGCAAGAAGATTATTTAAAGACTTGTTCTTATGTAGAAAATAAGGGAGAAGAATTTTATTTATACACCAACATTGATGCCCCCAATTACCGCCTAGTCCGCACCAATATTAACCTACCTTCTCCACTTAATTGGAAAGACGTAATTGCAGAAACAGATCAGGTGCTAGATGTAGGAACAGGGGGTGGAAAAATATTTGCCAATTATTTAGTAGATGCCAAAACAGCAATCAAGCAATATGATATGGAAGGCAATTTAGAAAGAGATATTGAATTGCCTGGTATCGGTACTGCCTATGGATTTGGAGCGAAGAAAGAAGATAAAGATTTATACTACACCTTCACTTCTTTTACCAATCCTTCTACCATTTATAAATATGATATTGCTAGTGGAACATCCAGTTTATACAGACAATCCAAAGTACAGTTTAATCCTGATGACTACGAAACGAAACAAGTATTCTATACTAGTAAAGATGGTACGAAAGTGCCTATGTTTATCGTCCATAAAAAAGGTTTAGAGTTGAATGGTAAAAACCCAACTTACTTATATGCCTATGGTGGTTTCAATATTAGTTTGCGCCCATCCTTTAGTGCTTCTAGAATTGTATGGTTAGAAAACGGTGGTATTTATGCCCAACCCAATATCAGAGGCGGTGGCGAGTATGGCGAGAAATGGCACTTAGCAGGTACTAAAATGCAAAAGCAGAATGTCTTTGATGACTTCATCGCCGCTGGCGAATACTTAATTAAGGAAGGCTATACCTCTAGTGATTACTTGGCGATTGCAGGTGGTTCTAATGGCGGTTTATTGGTTGGTGCTACGATGACGCAACGACCTAAATTAGCTAAGGTCGCATTCCCGGCGGTTGGTGTTTTGGATATGCTTCGCTATCATACCTTTACGGCAGGGGCGGGCTGGGCTGCAGATTATGGTACCTCTGAAGAATCACCTGAGATGTTCCAATACCTAAAAAATTATTCTCCTGTACATGCTTTGCAACCTAATACGGACTACCCTGCTACGATGGTTACAACGGCAGATCATGATGACCGAGTCGTGCCTGCCCATTCTTTTAAATTCGCGGCTAGATTACAGGAATGTCATTCCGGTACTAATCCTGTGATGATTCGGGTACAGACCAATGCAGGACATGGTTCTGTTTCAATGGCTCAACGGATCGCACTTACTGCCGATCAATATGCTTTTGCTTGGGATAATATGGGCGTGACGCCTCAGCTGGAAATGGCTATTGAGAAGAATTAATTGAGAATGAAAAATGAAGAATTGAGAATGAAGAATTGAGAGTGACACCGTTTGCATTTACGTTTACTAAACCTTTAAGGTTTAGTAAACGTTTCCTTAATTGAAGCTAATGGCTACACCCAACTAAATAAAGAAAAACCATTTGCCGTACGCCAGTAAAAGAAGAAGAATATTCCCAAATACACTACCCCACTTACCCATGTTAATTTGTTAACAAGGGATGCCTTTAATCCAAGGCTTTGTAAAAAATAAACCAATAGTGGTAAAAGTTGCCAGCCGTGCATTCCTAGAAAATGAATGGCGCGCCAATCGCCGCCCTCCGTACTCCAATGGGTGATCGGCACACCCGGCCCACCATCCTCCACGCCTACTGCATGTCCTTTCGCACTAATCATTACCGTCCCAACATACATGGAAATAAGCATGGCTATACTGGCTAATTGTATAGCGGTCTGCATCGCTTTTGAGGTGTTGAATTTACGAATAAAAGAAGCGACAGCTACCCAAATAACAACTATCGTGTTGATAAATATTAACAAGCCCATCATTCCAAATATGACCCCGTCTAATAAAGAAGATTCATTAAAGTGGGATTGTACCCCTCTAGCTGCTTGAACCATTACTAAGGGAATCTCCAAAACCAATGACCATCCAGAAAGTCGGCTCAACCATTTTTTTGTATTTTCTTTGAATGGGGTGATAGAAAGCAACCAAGCTAAAGTTATACAAAAAATAGGAATAGAGATGCCAAATTTGATCGGTTTCAACCAAACGTTTTCCCCTAATAATATTCGATCGTCAATGCCTAATCCTATTAAGGATAGGAGTAACATACCGAGTGTACCAATCGTTGCCCAGTAAAGGGGTTTATTTTGTTGGAGTAGTTGGAATAGATATTTCATAAATACTCTACATAGGATTAGTGGTGGTTGTTTAAAATTAATAGAGATTTAAACATACTCTAAATCCAGAATGATATTCCAAAGATGAATAGAAATAAAGGAGTTTGGTAGGAAATAAAAATGAACTAGCGAAAAAGGGAGGTGAATTGTATATCAGGGGAGTAAGAGTCTGTAGTTTATGTTTTCAATGAATTTGTCCAGCAACGGGAAGTTGCTGGACAAAAGAAAATTCTTTTATTGCGCCAATCTTGCCGCAATCGTTTCTTTAAACAATGCCTCATGCAAAGCCACCAAAGCTTCTTTTTTATGCGCCGTATCTAATAAGATAGAAATATTACTTTTACTACCTCCACCCGAAATCATCCGTAAGGGTAAATGACGGATAGGATCCAATACCTGAACAGCAGCACCTGCCCGTTGCTGAGTAAATTGTCCCACTACACAAATGATGGTTTGATCGGTATCTACTTCTACTGACCCGAAGCTAGTTAATTCGTTTAAAATAGCCTCTAAATTACTATTATCATCAATTGTCAAAGAGACTGCTACTTCGGAAGTTGTAATCATATCAATTGGCGTTTTATAATTCTCAAACACCTCGAATACTCTCTTTAAAAATCCATAAGCATTCAACATTCGAGTAGAAATAATTCTGATGGCAGTAATATTATCTTTCGCTGCAATGGCTTTTGCGATGCCCACGGAAGTGGAGGTATTCCTTGAAATGATCGTCCCTTTTGCTTGAGGGGCCATCGTGTTTAATAACTTAACTGGCACCCCAGATTTTTGCGCTGGCAATACACAGGAAGGATGTAATATTTTGGCACCAAAATAAGCCAACTCCGCGGCCTCCGCAAAAGAGAGTTCATGGATCGGAAAAGTATTCTCTACGATTCTTGGATCATTATTATGCACCCCATCTATATCTGTCCATATTTGAATTTCATCTGCACTGGTAGCTGCACCCAATAGCGTTGCGGTATAGTCACTACCGCCTCTCCTCAAATTATCAACCGCTCCTCGCTCGTTCTTACAGATATACCCTTGCGTGACATATACTTTCGCAGATCCCGCCTGCTTTAAGGTCTGTTGCACCGCTTTAGTGATATACTCCAAATCTGGCTCTCCCTCTTGTGTGCGCATAAATTCTAAAGCAGGAATCAATGCTGCATCCATACCGATTTCTAGTGCATACAGCACGAATAAATTAGTCGAAATTAGTTCTCCCTGTGCCAAAATCATTTTCTCATCATCACTATCAAAAGTTATAGGATCAAAGGAACGTAAAAAATCGAACTTCTCTTCAATCAATTTTTGCCCTTTATCCAAGGCAGTCTGTGTAGCATATAAAGCCTTAATAAAAGGATAATAACTAGCCTCTAATTGATTAATCAATAAATGAGCTGCACCGACTCCTTCTTTTTTATAGGCTTCATTAATTCCAACCAAGCTATTCGTGGTTCCTGATACGGCAGAAAGGACTACAATTTTTTGTACCCCATCATCAATCAATTCTGCAACTTGGTGCATTCTTTCTGGCTTCCCTACGGAAGTTCCTCCAAATTTTAATACTCGCATAGATATTTTTTTCTTTTGGGAAGAGTACCCATTACACTGCTCAGACCAGCGGTCTAAACTACTCTTAGCCTACTAGACATTTTGAAGAGCAGAGAACCGAGAGCAGAGAATAGAGACAGATTTCGTTTAAAATTGATGAAATTTCATTGTTTCTTTGAACGAAATACGTCTCTACTCTCTTCCCCGCCCGCCTGACGGCAGTCGGGCTGGTCTGCTCT
>CAKZUM010000520.1 GCA_937921525.1 uncultured Saprospiraceae bacterium | reverse complement strand
TTTGATACTTTTGGAATCAAAGGGGTATTAGCCAAACTATTGGTCAAGTAATCTCTTTTTTGTTGAAAAAATGCGGGTAACTGCTCATAGGTTTCGGGGTCTTGTAGATGTTCAGCTAGGGCATATTGGGTAAACGAATTTACACAAAATACATTCCATTGATGGACTTTTTTAAATTCTTGCATTAAAGGTTCGGGTCCAACACAATAGCCCATTTTCCAACCTGTACTATGAAATGTTTTTCCAAAAGAAAAGACAGCTAAACTCTGTTGAAATAAATTTGGAAATCGCAAAACACTTTGGTGCTGTTGCTCGTCATAAATTAGATGTTCATAGACCTCATCACTTAATACAATTATGTCCTTATTGGCAACAATATTTTCTAAGGCAAGTAAATCCGATGCTTCCAAAACAGTTCCTGTTGGATTATGAGGGGTGTTAATGATAATCATTCTTGTTCGATCATTAACCATAGAGGCTATCTGATTCCAATCAATTGAATAATCTGGATAACTCATCTGATAAGAACGGGGAATCCCTCCTGCAATCTGTATGGATGGTACATAAGAATCATAGGCAGGCTCTATAATAATTACTTCCTCTCCTGCATGAACAAAGGCAGTAATGGCTGTAAACAAAGCCTGTGTCGCACCAGCTGTTATACATATCTCTGTAGCTGGATTGATAGGAATGCCATAGGAACGATCAATTTTATCACTAATAGATTGTCGTAAAGCCAATAGCCCTGGCATGGGGCAATACTGATTTTTATTATCGTTTACGTATTTTGTTACTAGTTGCCGCAACGGTGCTTCACAATCAAAATCAGGGAATCCTTGTCCTAAATTGATAGCTTTATGTTTGTTCGCTAATGCGGACATTACTGTAAAAATAGTAGTGCCTGTGGCAGGTAATTTTGATGTGAACTTCATTGTGGAAATGCTATTTTGTTATCAAGACAGACTTACTAAGTTTCAAAACATGGTAAGTCTATTTCTATTTATAAGAATCTGGATACACCAATAAATCTATATCCCAAATAACTGGTAATATAAAATATACGAACAAAGTAATTAATAAAATCGAAAAGATATTTAATAAAAAACCAGCCCGTACCATATCCTTAATTTCTAACTGTCCTGAGCCAAAAACAATCGCATTTGGTGCGGTAGCAACTGGCATCATAAATGCACAGGAAGCAGCAATCGTCATTCCAATCATGAGTCCTAGCGGATGTACATCTATCGTTAGAGATAAAGCTGCCAAAATTGGAATCATTAAGGTGCAAGTCGCCATGTTTTGAGTTAACTCCGTTAGATAATTGACAAATGCTACTATGGCCAATAACATGATCCAAAAAGGAAAGGAAGCTAAAGCAGTCATTTTACTGGCTAAGAAAGTGGTGAGTCCAGAAGAAGAAAAACTTCCTGCCAGCGCAAAGGCTCCACCAAATAATAGAACTACCTCCCAGGGTAGTCTTTTGGCATAAGCCCAATCCATTAAAAATCGCCCTTCCTCTTGACGGGAAGGAATAATAAATAAACTGACGGCCCCAATTAAAGCAATGGTAGTATCATTAATAGATGGCAAAATTGGTGTAAGTAATGGTTTGCGTAAAATCCAAGCTATAGCTACTAGCCCAAAAATGACCGCCACTAGTTTTTCCTCATAGCTCATTTTCCCTAAACCTTGTATTTCTTTTTGGATCACTTGACCAGCCCCCGGTACTTGTTGTTGACTCAATTTAAATACATTAAAACTAAAGTGCCACCATAGAATACCTAGTAGTAAAAGAACTAATGGCAACCCAAACATAAACCATTGGTCAAAAGGAATATCATAGTCATACAATTGTTTTACCCCCTCCACTAATATTAGGTTAGTAGGAGTACCAACGATCGTTGCCATTCCACCGATGGAAGCAGAAAAAGCTATACTCATTACTAAAGCTTTTCCAAATTTTTTATCTATTGATTTATTGGCAGCAGCCGATTCAAGGATGGCATTAAATTGACTAATAATAGACAAGGCAATGGGTAGCATCATCATCGTTGTAGCGGTGTTGGAAATCCACATGGAAAGACCACCTGTAGCTGCAATAAACCCTAATAATATTTGCCGTTGGTTAGTCCCTGTTTGTTGGATAATAAGAAGTGCTATTCGCTTATGCAAATTCCATTTCTCCATTGCCAAGGCCAACATAAATCCGCCAAGGAATAAGAATATAATAGGACTTGCATAATAATCCGATGCTGTCTTAATGGATAAAATGCCTAGTATTGGAAATAAAATAAGTGGCAATAAAGAGGTTATCGCAATGGGTAATGCCTCTGTCAACCACCAAATTACTAACCATGCAGTGCAGGCTAATACATTATGCGCCGCTGGTGACAGATCCAAAGGTACAGGCAATAACTTAACGATCACGAATAGGAGTGGCCCTAGTATAATATACAACCACTGATATTTATTTCCCCACTTCATTTTTATTTTTTCCTTTGGATTTTATTTTTAAACAGTTTTAATCGTCCACTTCGGTTTTCGCTTTTCTGCAAAAGCTCTAGAGCCTTCCCAAAAATCATTGCTGTTGAGTAAGTCATCAAAAATATCATGCGGTTCTGTTACTGCATCATCTTCACTAGCGAAATGAGTTGTTTCATTATGTAACTTCAAGGTGCTTTGAATTGCCATTGGAGAAGCTTGGGTAATTAGGTAGGCAAGTTCTTCTGCCTTTTCCATTAACTGATTAGCGGGTACGGCGTAATTAATTAAGCCTAACGCAAGTGCTTTATCACAATCAATCGCCTGCCCAGTCAACATCATTTCCATTGCTGCTTTTTTGCCGATCTGACGTGGCAACCTTTGTACACCGCCTGCCCCTGCAAACAGACCGATTTTTACTTCGGGTAATCCAAATTTTGCATGGTCAGCTGCCACAACAATATCACAGGCCATCGCAATTTCTAAGCCACCACCTAAGGCCAAGCCATTGACAGCAGCGATAATAGGTTTTAGTCTTTTAGTGCGACTCGTTAATCCTGCAAATCCCATTTCTGGAATATATATTGGATTCCCTGATGCCATGTATTTCAAATCATTACCAGCAGAAAAAGAATCTGTGCCTGCACCTGTCAAAATCGCTATTCTTAAATTTTCGTCTTTTTCAAAAGCATTAAAGATACCTGATAATTCTTCGTTGGCAGGTGGATGTAAAGCGTTGCGCACTTCTGGTCGATTGATCGTTACTTTCAAGACCCAATCGTCTTTTTCTACGGTACAGAAATTGTATTTTTCTTTAAAAGTATCAATGACTTTAGGACGAAATTTTGCTAAATCTTCTTGTTTAAAAGCAAAGCGATTCCCTCTTGGATCAGCCTCTACAAAAATGGTGGAGCCGATTAAATCTTCTTTAACTAAGGCTTGTACCGTTTCCGTTTCTGCCATTTGCGTACCCGCATAAAAACGCTCACCGCTATCTTTCAATCGCCCGACAATAATTGCCTTTACAGGAAAACCCTTGAAGTAATGTATGGTATAAGTTTCTAAAACGGCTTCTCCTTCTGGTTGGCGACTCATCTTTATAGCTGGCTTTTCATCGGCTTTGGCTTGAAATGGAGTACTATCACTTGGCGTCCAGTCTCCGTCCGTTGCTTGGGTAGAATAGATCCCTACCGAGTGTTTAGACATCCAACCGCCATTGGCATAGACTAATCCAAAACTCCCTTTATCTTTCCGCAAATTTTCGACTAAACTTGCAATAGCATGCATGGAGTAATTATTGCCAGGGCCACCAAAAAAGGCTAAGCCTCCTGTTTGTGTCAATGGACGTTTATCTCCTGCTTTTATATTTAAAATTCGTTTAGACTCATTGACAACAATTGGGAAGCAACTGTAAATATCAAAATACTGAATATCATCAGCCGTTTTTCCTGCATTGGATAAAGCACCTAATAATGCCTGCTCCATACCTTCTGATTTTCCTAATGATGGACGCTCCAATAAAATAGGATCTTTAGTATTTGTGTAGCCATGTAAAAAGACCCATTTATCTTCCTCAATGCCTAATGCTTTGGCGTGTCCGACTGTGGTCATTAATACTGCTGCCCCTTGATTGACCCTATCTTTGGCGATTAATTTTTTGGTGTAAGGCGCAATGATTAAACTGTTTTTAGGAGTGGGCGTAATGATGGTTTGCACATCATATTCCGTTTGGTCAACTGCGTACGGATTTTTGGCGGCCACTTTAGATAAGTCACTAAATGCTTGTCCCATTTCTTTTGCATACGCCTCTTTTGTTTGCTGAAGCGAAGCCTGACGAGCATTTTCCATTAAGGCATAAAACTGCATTGGTAGGACTACCTGATTCGCAATTTCCGACCTAGTGATTAAACGTAATCCACTTCGACCTCTATCTTCCAAAGACCCATCTATATTCTCTGTCCAATTAACTTTGACCTTTTGTTTTTTTACTGCCTTAGCATTGGCAATCGCTTCTCCACCAGCTAATAAAACCATTTTGCAGTCGCCCGCTGCCAATCTTTCTGCAAACTCTGAAACTAGTTTTTGAGGAGAATCCCCACCTACGGAATCATAAATTGCTCGTTTGGGATTGGCGTTTATTCTCTTGGCAATAGAACGAGGAAAATTGTTTGTTCGGCCCGTTTTAGCTTGGTGCTGTGGGGAAGAATCAGAAAAGGTTTTGACCCCTGCGATGACATCAATTTCTTTGGCTAATGCCACTCCTTTTGCATTTGCTAATGCGATTAAAGCGGCTTTGCCTGCGAGGTCAACATGTGAAGAAGCGGTTGTTAAATCATCAGGAACAGCTTCGGTTATTTGACCTACACCAATGATGATCGGGGTATTTTCTTTTATAGTTGACATTATTTTTTTGTTATGATTATCAATGAGTTATGACGTTTACTAAACTTTCAAAATTTAGTAAACGTTCTTCCTGATCGATTGATTTCCAATGTTGATTTTGGCTTAGTAACGAGGAGATAATAAATGTACGTTCTTGGGTAGCTTATTTTTTTCTTAGTTTTCTCTTGAAAGCGGGAGTATTGTTGATACTATGACCGATTTCAAGAGGAAAATAAGGGAAAAAGAAGCAGCCAAGAGTGTA
>CAKZUM010000519.1 GCA_937921525.1 uncultured Saprospiraceae bacterium | reverse complement strand
CTGTAATTGGCAAAATATCATGGGTGCTAGTTAAGAAAGAAAATTCAAACCAATTGATATTAAATGGGGCTGCAAGAATAAGGATTCTAAGTTGTAATTCGCCTGCTGGTAATGCAATGGATTCTGTTGTATTGGTCCATGTTTGCCAGCCGCCTGTAACTGGAAAAGTAAGATTTTTTATGGGGGTAGCATTGTCATTCTCATCAATCAATTGCAATTCGATTTGCCCCATATCACTAAGGGCAGCAGTTCTAAAATCAACTTGATAGGTGCCTGCTTGTTCGACATTAATAAAATAATCTAAATAATCGCCCGGATCTAAGAAACCAATATTTTGCCCACCACCCGTATCTGTTGTATTTTCTAGCTCAACCCCAACTTGTGTTTCATAATCTTCCGCTTCTATTTTTCCAGGAACAGGAAGGTATTGAATGGCTGGTGGTTCGGATAAAAAAGTAAACTCGAACCAATTGATATTAAAGAGCGGTTGTTTGATAAGTACTCTCAGTTGTAATTGACCTGCTGGCAAATTGACAGATGCGGTCGTAGTCGCCCATGTTTGCCAACCACCTGTGGCTGGAAAAGATAAATTTTCTAGAGAAATAGCATTACCATTCTCATCAATCAATTGCAATTCCACACCTCCTATTTCACTCTCTGCCGCAGTCCTAAAGTCAACCTGATAAATACCTGCTTCTGCAACATTGATAAAATAATCTAGGTAATCCTCATTATCCAAGAAGCCTATATTTCTACCACCGCCATCGTCTGTTGTAGTTTCCAATTGAATGCCTGATTGTGCGAAATAATCTTCTGCCTCTACTCGACCAGGCACCCCATGTATGATCGCCACATTATTTTGTACAGGTTGTCTATTAAATTCATTTAGGTTAGTACCATCGGTTGCTTCAAGTTGATTGCCAACGTAAGAAATCGTAATGACATCTTCTGAACGAAAAGCTTGGTCAACGGTAAAAGTAACTACTCTCGAATTGTCTGTATCTAAAATAACATTGCTGATGGAGGCTAAACTACCGTTGACAAAAATTTGAAAATCAGTACTAGAATTTACTAAATCCGTTAAAGGTTTATTCAAACTCAATCGAATGGTTTGCTCATCCAGAGTAGTAGCCGCCACAAATTCAGTTGCAATACTAGTGCTCTCACTAACTTTTGTAAATTCAAAACTGTTGACATTAAAACCAGATGCATCCACATAAAAACGGATTTTTTTATCTGCTGGTGTCAATACAATATTAGAAGCTGTAACCGTTTCCCAATTTTGCCAACCGTCTGTTCCTGATACATTCACAATAGGAGAAATCGCTCCCTCTCCAATAGCAAAGTGAAATTGTCCACCCTCTCCACCAGAAGCTACTCGGACATTGGCAGCATACACCCCGCTTTCGGTTACATCCACATCATATTGCATCCATTCATCATTCGCCGTCCAGCCTACATTATATCCATTGGAATTAACTGTATCTTCTGTTTTTTCAATATCTACTCCATCATTCCTATAAGTCCACCCATTATTCCAAGCAGTAAAATTCCCGGTAGACACCCTAAAATCAGCGATGTCCACATCGAAGTAAGCTTCACCAACTATGCCCATATCGAAATCCGTAGCATAGACTATCCCAGGGATGGTTTGCGTATTAAAAGGAACCGTAGCGGTGGATGTTTGCTGCCGAAACATAGCATCTATCACATCTTTTTGGTAAATACAATTTTCAATTTTTAACCCTTCTGTAATTTCCATTAAAGCGGTTTTGGCAAAAGCAGCAGAAGGTTTAGCACCATTCCCATTCCAATAATCCAATAAAGTTTGGTAGTCATCCGTCTTTATTATAGATAAGGGGCCTGCAATAGATTCAATTTTTTTCATCGGCCAAACTGCCCAACCAATACCGTTGCGCTCAAATAAATTAATAACATCTCTAAACCAAGGATTAGAGTTTTCTCCCCATTCCCCAAAGTATAAAGGTACATTGTAATTTTGCTGAAGATCTAACACCCATTGAATAGAAGCTTGGTCATTGATGGACCAATATTTGTGTGGACTGTACACTAAATTATCATCCCAAGGCGGTGTTAAGTTGGTAAAATCATTGGCAAACCAATTACCTTCGATAAAGATGATATGCTTGGTATCTACCTCCCGAATGGCCGCAGTAATGTCTAAATATATTTGTTTAAGCGGAGCATTATTCGTCATCTCCCAATTTGTTTCATTGATCAAATC
This sequence comes from uncultured Saprospiraceae bacterium, assembly GCA_937921525.1. Taxonomy (GTDB): domain Bacteria; phylum Bacteroidota; class Bacteroidia; order Chitinophagales; family Saprospiraceae; genus JAFMDF01. The sequence continues at coordinate 7,530 of CAKZUM010000519.1, read as the reverse complement.
ATAACCACCTAGCCAAGGTTCATCTACATATCTCTCTGCTAACTTTTTCCATAAGGCGACTGTTTTTGCTTGATTTTCCGCACTCTCCCAAAGACTGGGTTTACTCGGATCATAATCTGAGATACCTTCATCTTTACCTTGACCGCCCGGTGTTGCGTGCAAATCTAAAATCACATACATTTCATTTTCTTTACACCAACTAATCAAGCTATCCGTCATTTCAAAACCTTTCGTCAACCACGTATTTTCCCCTACTACGGGTTCCTCTTCAATTGGAAGCGTATACAAATTATAGTGCATCGGCAATCGAACAGAATTAAATCCCCAAGCTTTCAAGGAATCAATATCTGCCTTCCGAACATGATTGGCTAACCAAGCATCATAGAATACATCGGTGTCTTCTTGACCAATTAATTCTTCTATGCTATTTCTAATTTTATGTTGAGCATTGGCAAAGCTTGCTGTTTGTAACATATAGCCTTCTTGCAACATCCAACCACCGAGTCCCATGCCTCGAAGAATGACGGTTTCTCCATTTTCATTAACGATGTTTTTGCCCTCTGCTTTTAAATAACCTTGCGCATTGACTTGGTGGATGCTTAACATTAAAAGAGCAGCTAAAAGGATGTAACTATTTTTCATTAGTTTTTTTTAAAGCTTTCAAATTTAGTTCAAAAGTGTCCTATGATTAATACTAGACTAATTCATTAATTAGGAACAAATCTATTGAATACAATTTTACTTATGCTGTATGATATTAAACTCAATATTAACATAACATTAGCTAGATATGTTAGATGTTGCTTATTAAAGATTTAAGGTTGTAAAATAGATAAAAAAGACTGGACAAATAAATTAACGTCTGAATTATTTTTATTTCTTAACACGAACCTTACTCATACCAAATGAGTAAAATAACTAAACATATAAAACATGGAAATTACATTCATAGGACAAGGATACAATTTAGAACAAGATACTTCGGTTGCAGAAGAATTAATGCAAGGTTTAAATAATAAGCAATTTAATTGTTTTAAATGTTTGGTAGCTTTTGCCAGTCCAAGTGGAGTTTCGGGATTGACACCTCATATTCTAAAATCAAAAAAGCATATTGACACTCACCAAGTGATTGTGGGCTTAGATAATTTTGGCACATCAAAAGAAGCATTGGAAGAGTTACTTTTATGGGGAGTAAATAGTTATGTATATCATTCAAGATCGCACAATATTTTTCATCCTAAAATTTATTTATTTGAAGGAAAAGAGGATTCAATGGTGATTATTGGGTCAAATAACTTAACGGAATTTGGTTTAGTGAAAAATATAGAGGGGGCAATAATGATAAATTACACTCAAAATGAAGAAAACAAAGTTATAAAGGATATTAAGAACTATTTTGAGAATTTATTAGATAGTACTGATGTTAATCTAAAAATTATAACTCAAGAATTGATAGATGACCTATACGCTACTGAAAAAATTCTGCCAAATGAAGAAAAACGAAAAAAAATACACGATGAAAAATATGGAAACATTACTGAAAAATTAGATAAAGATACATCCCTTGAAAAAAAGATTTTTGATTTCTTTGGTACTACTCCATTACAAAGTAATCCAAAAGGTTTTAAACCGAAGAGAAAATTGGACTCGATTAAAAAAATAAAGTCTATAAAAAAAGAAAGAGCGGAACAAAAAAAAATAGAACCCTATTTAAAAAAGCCCATTTTGCATCCTTGGGCTTTCAATAATAGTAATATTGTTCTGATAGCTGAAATAGGAAAGGGAGAACGTTGGAAACAAGTAAATTTTCCAATTGAAACATTTAAAGAATTTTTTGGAGCTAAAATAGGTGATAATTCTTACCATATTAAGCTTAGACATTTGGACCAAGATGGTAATTTAGGAGAGATTGAAAACAGACAAGCAGTTTCAGTAAAAAGCAGGAATTATCGGTTTGAAATTGGTGCAGCTACAAGTCAATACCCTGATAAAGATAGACCCATAGGTGTTTTTATAAAGATAGCATCTGATAAATTTTTATATAGCTTATTAATGCCTAAAATTCCTCAACATTCTAATGTAAAAGCTTTTTTATTAGACAAATATACAGGGCCTAGGCGTAATTTATCTAGAATAATTTCTGATACTAAAAGTTTGAAAAAAGAATGCCCAACACTTTCATTTTGGGAAATGGATTTATTGACAAACCAATAAGACCTCAGCATTGGAGGAAGCTTTCAAATGCTTTTCCGAATGATTGAGTTTACTATGACTGAAATTCCCTACAGATATAAGCTCCACATTATTGTAATACTTTTTAGCAATTTTTGTAAGTAATTCAAGGCTTACAACTCTCGGATGTACTTTTGCAACTTTATTGAATGGTGAGTAGGATAGAACTAATTTGGCACCAATTTCTTTTGTTTTAGAAAACATAATATCAAAAGCATCAGGAGCTTTACTTCTAATACAAAAAGGCGATTGATGCCTTTTTTTCCGATATAAACCTCTACTTAAAAGTTCTTTGCCTTTTAGAACCATAGTTGATACTTCAGGATTATCTCTTAAAGAAACCGTTTCTAAAACATGATAATAACGACTATAATGGTCTCTTGTATAAGGAGGATCAGCATAGACCACGCTAGTATCATTTGGCAAATGATTCAAAGCTACTGAGTAATCCATATTTAGAATGGTATGTTGAAAAGGTGTAGAGATTAGTTTGCTATAACGTCCTATCCATTTTTTATACAAAGAAAAAATACTTAACCCTCTATCTTTATTTGCCATTTTACCAAGAGTGGGTTTTATTTCTCCATTAGATTTTCTAGGCCTAATTGGTTGTGCAAATTGTTTACCAACTGTATTAACAGCATCACTTACGGTACTTAAGAGTGCCGCCATAAAAAAATCTTCGTATTTCTTATTAACTAGTGTATCAATTTGATTTAATATAGCATCTATCTCAACACTTTGTTTATAAGAAAAATATATTCCTCCAAAATATCTAAAAACAATTGATTTATTTAGGGGTATATTCTCTTTACCTAAAGCCTTGATTGAATTTTTTATATTTTTAGCTAGTATTGTGGAAGCCTTTGATTTTTTTAAAATTTCATATGAAATAACAGAACCGTTTTCTAGTATATCACATAAATGTATTGGTTTATTTTCAATAACGGCGGACTTTATGCCCATTTCCTCGAACTCTATTAAAGAAGATACAGAATCTAAAAACCTCTCCAAAAAACTAGAATTTTCACATTCATTTAGAAATTCTTCAATGGTTGAATTATCTGGGATTGAGGGATTTAAAATCGCTGAATTTATAACTTTGGAATAATTTTGAATATCTACAGAAGTTACTTTTCTTGTTTTAGAAAGTTTGAATGATACACTGCCTGAACCTGAGAACAAATCACAAACACTACCTCTTGAAGCATCTATACTGTCAATTGTATTTTCTAAAAAGTCTAAAATTCTTAATTTACTTCCTAAATAATGAATTGGTCTAAATATTTCATTACTTGAATCTTCTGAATTGATTAAGTTTAATTGATTATCTAAAGTTTTTTGTTGCAAAACAAATTATTTTATTTATATTGCGCAATATAAACTATTTGTTGAGAAAGCGCAAAAAAATCAAAGATAATGTTATTAGAAGAAAGAAAAAGAAAAAGTAAAAATCTATTTGATTTTAATGTAAAACCTAACTGTATAATACAAGGAGATAACAGAGAAGTTCTAAAATCACTTTCGCTAAACTATAGCAATAAAATAAAATGTATTTATATTGACCCTCCTTATAATAATGGAGAAAAACACTATCATTATGAGGATAGAAACTCTCATAATGATTGGCTTAGAAAAATAGAAAAAACACTTAGGTACCTAAAACCTTTATTGTCAGTTGATGGTAGTATTTGGATATCAATAGATGATAAAGAAATGCATTATCTAAAAGTTTTAGCTGATAAAGTATTTGGTAGAGAAAATTTCATTTCTACCATAATATGGCAACAAAGAACGACTAGAGAAAATAGGAGTATTTTTTCTAATAACCATGAATATATTTTGGTTTATGCTAGAAATCCAGTAGCCTTTAAAAAATCAAGAAATTTACTTCCTTTGTCAAAAGATGTATTGAGTAGATATAAGAATCCAGATAATGATCCTAGAGGAAGTTGGCAGTCTGTGTCTGCAAATGTTCAAGATGGCCATGCCACTAAGAATCAATTTTATGAGATAGTAGCTCCTAACGGGAAAAAGCACAATCCACCAAAAGGACGATGCTGGTCTTATTCTAAAGTTAGAATGGATAATGAAATTAAGAATAATAATATTTGGTTTGGAAAGGACGGAAATGGTGTTCCTAGAGTAAAAAAATTTCTTTATAGTGCAAAAAGAGGACTTACTCCTGAAACATTGTGGTTAGGAGATTTTGCGGGAACAAATAGAAATGCAAAAAAACATTTTCTTCAAATGTTTCCTGATAGTAAAGTTTTTGATACTCCTAAACCTGAGAAATTAATAGAGAAAATATTATTAATCGCTACTAACGAAAATGATTTGGTCTTGGATAGTTTCTTAGGTTCAGGTACAACAGCCTCGACTGCACACAAAATGAATCGAAAATACATTGGTATAGAAAAATCTCCAAAAATATTAGATATAGCTAAAAGACGTTTAGAATTAGTTATGCAAGGAGAACAGGGAGGAATTAGTAAATCTGTTGGATGGAAGAATGGGGGTTGTTTTGAATTTATAAATTTCCGACAAAACTTGGCATAATCATATAGTTCGATACTGAGTAGGCGTAAGTTTAGTAGTTTTTTTAAAAAAATTATTAAAATGGGTCACTTCTTTAAAGCCAAGGGAAAAGGCAATTTCAGAAAAATTCCAGTGCGTATGTCGAATGAGCGTTTTGGCCTCTTGGGCAATCCGCTCTTTAATTATTTGAGTAGTCGTCTTTTCTGTAGTTTCTTTAATAGATTTATTGAGATGGTTGACATGAACATTCAACTGCTTGGCGAAATTGGACGCCGTTAGTAATTTTACAGATTGAAACTTTTCTTCGATAGGAAACTGCCGTTCCAATAATTCCAAAAATTGAATAGTCAAATGTTCTGAAGCTTTTTGGGTTTTTGGAGTTTCTACATTGAAACTCTTGGACTTCATGGTTAAATGCAATAGTTCTTCTACCAAGAGTTTGGCTATATCATACTTATAATCATAATTGGAAGCAACCTCCTCAAACATTCTCAAAAATAATTTTTCTGCTTTAGCTGCCTCCGCTGTTGTTAATTCATAAAAAGGAGTCGTATCTGTTTTAAAAGGTAGAAACTGTATAATCCGCTTGTCCTTTTTAAGAAATTGTTCGTTAAAAATACAATAATATCCTTTGGTAATTAGATCTCTATCGTCCCAACCGAACGCTGTATAAGGATTCGTAAACACGATCGCTTGATTTTTTACAGGAAACTGCTTGCCAGAACAATGCAATAAACCACCTCCATAAACCAACACAATGTTGTACCATTCTCTTCTGCCATAGGCCAAAGGCTTAGCCCCTTCTCCTATTACTGGCGGCTTCAAAGGAAAAACATTAAAATGTCCAAAATTATTGAGTATCTCATCAGGAATCCATTGAAACCTGCTTTCATAAAATTCTTGAATACTTTCTAATTTTTTCATACTCCAAATTTACAAAAAACAATCATTTTGAAGAACAGAGAACAGGGAGTAGAGAATAGAGACAGTTTCCGTTTTAAAAATGAGGAAATTTCGTCATTCTCGACAAGTTTATCCAGTGAGTTGATATTAGTTTTACCACAAATTTAGGAATGGAGTAGCTTGATAAAACTAAGCTGACAAAGCTAGGGTTGTATTTTACCACATAGGTACATAGGTCACATAGTATGATGTATGCTATGTGACCTATGTACCTCGTATGTTTGCAAAGAAGTAAAAAAAAAGCAAAAAAGTTGATTGAAAAATATTAATATAGCACCACCGAAGATAGAAGTTCAACGTGCCAAAACAACATCACTATTGATGTATGTACACACATAGAGTAACTCTATCTTGGGGAGGTTCTTTAGAGTCTGAATAGTACTTAGGGCGTTACTCGAAAATCAGTAATAGCAGGTATAAAATACGAGACCAGACGTAGAGAGATCCGCTTTTTTTAATCAAAAATACCATTTCAAAAATGAGTTCTAAAAAGACGAAAGCTAAAGTTGTTAAACAAAATGTTGGAGTAGATATTGCTAAGGATGATTTTAAAGTATGTTTTTACTGCCTTGACGAAAATGGTCGTAGGTTCATCAAAGCCACTCGAACATTTAAAAACACTTTATCGGGCTTTACAAAGTTCATGAAATGGATAGAAAAAAAACGCATAGCTGATCTAGCTGTTCGTATTACAATGGAAGCTACTGGCGTCTACTATGAACATCTCGTTTACTTTCTAGATGACAATGGGTACATAGCAAGTGTGGTTCTTCCTAATCAATCTAAAGCCTATGCAAAGAGTCTAAATCTGAAATCAAAAACGGATGAAATAGATGCTAAAATGCTAGGACAATTGGGTATAGAAAGAGATTTGCCTCAATGGCAACGAGCAAGCCCTAAAATGCGGACACTCAAGCAATTAACTCGTGATAGAGTAAGTTTGCTTGAAGAGAAAACAGTCATCAGCAATAAACTGCATGCCATAGATCATTCCCATGAACCTGATAAAGGAGTCATTAGACGAATGAAACAACGCATTAAGCTAGCTAAGAAACAGATTATCCAGGTGGAAAAAGAAATCGAAAAAACTATTCAAGCAGATGAAGTGCTGCATCCCAAAGTCTCTAATATTTGCAAGGTCAAAGGCTTAGGTATTGTGACCGTAGCAACCATTATTGCAGAAACCAATGGATTCCTTTTATTCAACTCCAGAGGGCAATTAGTCTCTTACTCTGGCTATGATATAGTCGAACGAACCTCTGGTACTTCCCTAAAAGGAAAAACTAGAATTTCCAAAAAAGGAAATAGCCATATTCGTCGAGCTTTATATTTTCCCGCCATTACGATGGTCAAATATGAATCTCAATTCAAACAATTGTTTGAAAGAATTTTAAAGCGCACCGGTATTAAAATGAAAGCTTATGTGGCTGTCCAACGAAAAGCATTGTTGCTAATTTATACCTTATTTAAGAACGACAGCGTTTATGATCCCAATTACGAAAATAACAAAGAAATATCTCAAAAAGAAAACATCCAAAGTGTAGACAGGATACAAATCCTGCCTACTGTGGATGCTTGCTCTTAAGCAACCTCCTTTGTGCTATAAAATTAATATTTTTTCAAAGAACTACTTGTTTTTTTACATAGTACCTATGTGGTAAAAAAAAGATCTATTGCGTTCTTTATTTTTGTACACTTAAGCCTCAAAGATAACCGCCTCCCCACTTTCCTGCCAAGCCACATAATCCTTCTTAAAACGATCATTGATCTTAGGTCGTTTGACTTTTAAGGTAGGCG
>CAKZUM010000518.1 GCA_937921525.1 uncultured Saprospiraceae bacterium | reverse complement strand
CCTTCCTCTTTTAGTACCTGTAAAAAAAAAAGGATGCCTGGCGACTGGTAACGACAAAACAATAACTTGAACATCTAGGACGGAATCTTTTGCCCTCATTTTCTCTTAAAAAATACTTCCGTAGCTAGGCTATGCAAGGATTTTTTAAGAAAAACTGAGAACAAAATCTGCTCGTCCAGATGACCAACTTATTATTTCGTCGTTACTTAATTTGCCAAGCATCCTTTTTCATTCACGTTTATTCAAAATTCATTTTACCGCACATACAAACGCATATTCGGCAGAATAATATCTCCTTTCAAGCCATTCAAACTTCGTAGCTCTTCCACAGTTAAGTTATACTTTTTTGCAATAGAAGAAAGCGTTTCATTATTGCGAACAATATGAGACGCACGATCTTGATAAGGGACAGGTGTTTCTTTAGAGGAACTACCTGTACAGTCACCTTCAATGGTTTTTAACTGTTGGCCAACCTTTATAATATCTGCATTTTTTAATTTATTCAAATATCTAAAGCGTTCAACGGTATAGCCATATAGTGCCGAAATCTCTGATAAAGTTTCTCCAGTTTTTACAACATGAATACAATTACCAGATAACCAACCTAGATTATTTCCAGTTTTTGCCGTTAATTGATCCTGATTAGAATTTGTGTAGTTCACGCCAGCAGGAATTAAGAAGTCGCCGTTGCCATTCACGACATTCGGAGGAGCTACTCTTAGTTTAGTACAAGGATAAATCTTATCTGCTTTATTTAGTTTATTCCATTTTCTAATCTGATCTATTGATAGATTATATCTAGCAGCAATTTCCGTAATATTTTCTTTTGGTTGGACAACATGTAGTCCATAGCTTGAACGCTCCGAGCAGGCCGTAGCTGATTTATAAGCAGTCGGCTGAGAAGGTGCTACTCTAAGTGGAGTACAAGCAATAATGATGTCTTTTGCATCCAAATCATTCCATTTTCTAATGTCATCAATAGAGGCGTTATATTGTCTAGCGATCATAGAAATATTTTCTTTGACCTGTACTACGTGTATGCCCGGTCGTGATTTTTCCGCACAGTTAACGATTGGAGGTGCTACTTTTAAAGCCGAACATTTTTTGATGATTTCGCCCTTTTTTAGGTCATTCCAACTTCTCAATTGATCTATACCTACTGCATATCTTCTAGCAATTTCAGATAGAGTTTCCCTTGGTTGTACTATATGCACTCCTCTATAAGAAGATTGCTCACAGGAGGAAGTAGAGATTGTAGGTGGTTTAACTTTTAATGCAGTACAAACAGGTATCACATCTTTATTAGAAATACTATTCCATTTTCTTAAATCTTCAATAGAAATAAAATACCGAGCAGCAATATCTGTTAATGTTTGTTGTGGTTGTACAATATGTATCCCCGGTCGCGATTCCTCTCCACATCTAACTACTGTTTTTTCAACGATTACTGTTTTTGGTGCAGGTGCTTGTCTTGGTGGTGCAACTTTTAAGGCCGCACAAGCAGGGATAATATCTTTATTCGATAATTTATTCCACTTATAAATATCAGCAATAGACAAGTTATATCGACTGGCAATTTCAGAAAGTGTCTCTTTGGGTTGCACAATATGTACTCCGGGCCGAGATACCTCCCCACATCTAACTACTGTCTTCTCAACAATCACCGTCTTAGGTACTTGCGGTTTCTTAGGAGGTGTAATTTTTAAAGCCGCACAAGCAGGGATAATATCTTTATTCGATAATTTATTCCACTTGTAAATATCAGCAATAGATAGGTTGTAACGATTAGCAATTTCAGAGAGTGTTTCTTTGGGTTGTACAATATGAACACCCGGTCGAGATACCTCTCCACATTTTACAATTGTTTTTTCAACCACTACCGTTTTAGGTGTTGGCGCTTTTTTAGGTGGAGCAATTTTTAATGCTGCACAAACTTGAATGACATCTTTATTGGATAATTTATTCCACTTGTAAATATCGTTGATATTAAGATTATATCGACTAGCAATTTCAGAAAGTGTTTCCTTAGGTTGAACGATATGGACACCGGGTCTAGAATACTCCCCACAACGGATCACTGTTTTTTCAACAATGACTTTTTGTGGTTGGGCAGCTGGTTTTGGGAGACTGACATTCAATGCTCTACAAACTGGAATAACATCCTTATTAGTTAAGCGATTCCATTTGTAAATATCATCAATGGAAATATTATATTTTTTTGAAATGTCAGTTAAGGTCTCTTTGGGTTGAACGATATGAACACCAAGTCTGGAATTTTCACCACAAATGATTACTGATTTTTCCACCAAAACTGTGGCAGGTTTTTGAGGTGGGGCTACTTTTAAAGCCAAACATACAGGAATTTTATCCTTGTTAGATAGCTTATTCCATTTATAAATATCGTTGATAGCAACCTTATACTTTTTAGAAATTTCTGTTAAAGTTTCTTTTGGTTGAACGATGTGTACACCTGGGCTAGAATTTTGCCCGCAAACAATAACTGATTTTTCAACAATGGTTGGCTTTTGAGGTGGCGCTACTTTTAAAGCAGAACAAGCATTGATTAAATCTTTATTTGTTAAGTTGTTCCATTTGTAAATATCATCAATAGAAACTTTATGCAGTTTGGCAACCTCTGTAAGTGTTTGTTTTGGCTGAACAATGTGCATTCCGGGAATGGAAGTTTGACCACATTTTATGATCGTCTTTTCCACCACTACTTTCTCTACTACTACCTTTTCAGGTGGAGCGATCTTCAATGCAGAACAAGGATGGATTAAGTCTTTGTTTGATAAATTATTCCAAGTATAAATGTCTTGTACAGAAATGTTATATCTGTTAGCTATATCTGTCAAATTTTCTTTCGGTTGAATAATATGTACATCTCTAGTTGATCTTGTGCTACAGATTACTTCTGGAACTACTACTTTAGGTGGAGTTACTTTTAATATAGCACATGCTTTTATAGGATCAGCTTGATTAATATTATTCCAAGTATATATATCATTTACCGTGATGCCATAAGCATTAGCAATTCCACTCAGCGTTTCTTCAGGCTGCACGACATGTATACCGGGGCTACTAGTCTGTGTACATTCAATAGCTGGTTTTTTGTAGACTAAAATCTCAGACTTTGAGGGTGGAGGTAATATTTTTAATTCCATACAAGGCTGTAAAGAACCGCTTTGTAGGTTATTCCATTGTCTAATATCTTCTGTGTTCAATTGATATTTTCTAGCAATACCATATAATGTTTCTTGAGGTTGTACGACATGGATACCCGGGGAAGAAACATTTTGACAGGCAGCAACAGGGACAAATTTTTCTACCACTTCATGTTTAAATAATATCTCTGCTTCTGCGGGTTGGTATTCTACAGGGATTGCTTTTTCTGTTATTTCATAAGTAATAATAGGTGGCGCTTTAGCAGTAATAACTTCTGTTCTTGGTGCTTCGACAATCACTTCCCTTGGAGGTTCAGGTTGTCTTGGATTACAAATATTGGCGATATATCGATCCAATGGAATACCATTGATACTTTCTAATCTTAAAATGTCTTTTTCTTTGCTAAAGGCAGCTACATCACGCTTTTCTTCAATAATCCCAATTGATGGAACAATCGTTAAATCTATAGTAGGCTTACAGGTTTCTATTGGGATTTGCTTAACCGTATAAGAAGGATTACATTGAAATTGATTGGTAGTCATATACATAAAAGTAGACCCAGAATTCATTCCACCAAGATTATTGGGAATGTAGCCAGTAGGATCTTCTCTATATTCAAAATCATAACCATCGCCTGCTACATATACGCCATTATTCACGGGTTTGGTATAAGTAGCTAAATGTACACTAGATACCGTGTAATAATTATCGACTGGGCGAACTATAAAAATTCTGTTTTTGCCAGCATTGAAATCATTAGCAAATCTTTCATTAACATTAACCCATTTACAAGATTGCGTCCCTTTTGGAGCGACCTTTACTTTTCCGATACTTTCTACACCTACTTCGAGCATGATTCTAGTACCATTTGCACCTTCAAGGCTATAGGCTACTAATCCACCACCTACTTGATTGCCATTCATCCTATAGACATAGCGATCTAAGCATGTAGGGTCATATTTGATATAAATATCTTTGGAAAAGATTGGAAAGCTAATGCAGATTGCTAGGAAGAATAAACAGAGTGTCTGCCATTGAATGGAAGGCCATCTAAGAAGTGAATTCTCAGATAGTGAGTTTCGTTGTGTTAGTTTTCTCATGATGTTGAATATAGATTTAAAGCATGAATGAGACCCATCGCCTCATTCAAAAAATCTATTATCATTCTCAGAATTGTTTTATTATATAAAACTCGGCGACAAAATACGTGTTTTTATTGGTATAACCAATTTTTAGCCTAGAGATAAGTTTCGTTCTGGTTAACGTGATCCTTATCTTTGCAAAAGTAGAACAGAGAGCAGAGAAGCGAGAGTAGAGACAGATTTCGTTTATAATAGACAAATTTTGGTCTCTTTAGTAGCTCTATTCTCTGTTTTCACTTCTCTACTCTTAAGAATAACTAACCATAAAGATGCCATGTCTGTTATAAATGCACTAAAAA
>CAKZUM010000517.1 GCA_937921525.1 uncultured Saprospiraceae bacterium | reverse complement strand
CAGGGTCTTGGAAAATTAATCCAGAAACAGTTAAATATGTTCCTTCCATGTAAACTCGGGAGTTGCCCGTCATCAATACGCTTCCTGCATTTTGTGCGGTAATGGTAATAGGGGCAACAGAAGTACCATTTTTATCAATATCAATAAATACATCATTCCAAGTTCCATCTGCCAGTATAATAGTCGTTCCCGGCGAAGCAGTATTAATGGCAGTATTTAACTCCGCAGTATTTGTGACTATTTGAGCATAGCCCAAAGTATTTACAAATAGTAAAAAAAATATAAATATTGATTTTCTGTGCATGATTCTTTTTTGACAAATAGTAATCGTCTTTAGTCGGTAAACAGTCGTTTTATCTGAGGATAGAAACTGAAGTTGTTTAAGAATGTAGACTGAGATTAGTTGTAAGTGCTTGATTGTTAGGACACAGCCTTTTTTATTTTTCGTAGCTTTAGCTACGGGAAATAAAAAAGGCATGAGGAAGTATACTTCCGAACCGCTTGCGGATGGGAGGCTAACAATCAATGACTTGCAAATAATCCAGTTATACATTTTTAAACAACTTCACCATACAAAAATGGAATAAATACTAATGTTAAAGTTGTTCCTAAAGGTCTTGCTAAACTACACATAAAATTATTAAAAGTAACTAATGTTATGTCATTATGTAATAAATTAATTTGTATTTTGTTGATATATTTTAAGTCAACTTTTTGTTGCTTACTATTTATAAGACTATTACCATTTTTTATGATTGACTTGATCAAAAGTATACTTAGGTATACTTGACAGAATTCCTAAAATTTAAATAGTGCAGAACCGTTACCTTTTCCTATTAATTTTTCAATTGAGCCTATACCCATTATTAGCTCAACTAGACGGTGACACCCTTCAAACCCAGTTGAACAGCGATGCTAATAGTTTAATCAATGACGTCTTTATAAAAGGAACTTGTAGAAATATTTCTCAGATAGAAAGTTCTGGTACACCAGAAAGTTTTGGTGTATTTGAGCGTGGAGAAAGTATCATAGGTTTTTCCGAAGGGATTATCTTATCGACTGGTGATGCTCGGTCGGCAGAAGGACCCAATGACTTTGTAGACACTTCAACTCAATTTGATCGACCTTCGGAGGATGAAGATTTAATGGCTATTGCTACCGATGATTTATTTGATGTGACGGTTTTAGAATTTGACTTTACTCCAGTAGAGTCAGAAGTTACTTTTCAATACGTTTTTGCTTCTGAAGAATATTGTGAATTTGTAGGAACTGATTTCAATGACGTTTTTGGTTTTTTTGTTAGTGGACCAGGTATTAGTGGACCTTTTGCTAATGATGCAATTAATGTTGCTCGTATACCCAATTCAGAGGAATTTGTATCTATCAACACGGTCAATCATGCGAAGAACCAGAATTTTTATATTAAGAATGAATTAAGGGATGATATAGATAACTGTAATTTGGTGTTTAATCCGAGCCATATTAATACCTTCGAATTTGATGGATTTACAGTTCCTTTAGTTGCTCGAATTACAGTTATCCCTTGTGAAACGTATCACATTCGATTAGTAGTAGGGGATGTAGGAGACGATCAATTAGATTCCGCAGTTTTTTTACGCTCGAAAAGTTTTGACTTGGGCGAATTAGCGAGCGTGAAGACTATAATACCTAATCGGTCAGATACAGTAGCTTACGAAAATTGCTTAGATGGACAATTTGTTTTTACTCGCCCAGCAGGCAATTTTAATCTTCGACCATTAGTTGTTGATTTTGAAATTGATGCTTCATCTACTGCTTTGGAAGGCATTGATTTTTCTAGTATTCCTAGAAGCGTTACTATTCCCGGAGGTCAAGATACTGTGAGTTTATCTATTCCAACCTTGATAGATGACCAAGTGGAAAATATAGAAAGCTTAACTTTAAATTTAATATTTCCAGAAAGCTGTGGGTGTCAAGAACAGAGTAGTGCAACGTTAAATGTAGCGGACGCAAAATCACCTACAATAAATTTTACTCCTACTTCTGCCTGTGCCGATCAAACAATATCTTTGGTACCGAAAATTTCTGGTGGTATCTTTCCTTATACTTATCAATGGGAGGACAATTCGACAGACACAAGTCTACAAATAAATATTCGGACCGCCACTAATTTTGCCTTAACGGTTACTGATTTTTGTAAAAATCAAACAATAGATTCTATCCAAGTTACTCTTCAAGAAGTACCTACTGCTTTTCTATCAGGTGAAATAAATTATTGTGAAGGACTAAATAACCTAAGCCTTCCTATTACTTTTACAGGGCATTCGCCGTGGTCTTTCACCTATCAACTAGATAATAATCCTTCGATAAGTATTGATAGTATTTTTGATAAAGATTTCAGTCTACCCGTCTACGAATCTGGCACTTATCAATTAATTGAATTTGGCGATGCGGCTTGTAAAGGAGAGGCAAATGGAGTAGGGCAGGTGAATGATATAAATATTGAATTGACTGTTGAAACTACATCTCCTTCTTGTCCCAATGCAACAGATGGGGAAATCCAATTAGATATTTTAGCAACAAACACCCCTTATGAAATTAATTGGTCGCCAAGTGTTAATGATTTTATTAATCCAACTAACTTAACGGTAGGAGTGTATGAGCTTATGATTCGGGATGCGCAAAACTGTGTATGGATGGATTCTATAGTTCTTGAAAATCCAAGAATAGTAGCTCCAGAATGTACGAATAGTATCGTCTATATTCCAAATGCTTTTTCACCCAATGGAGATGGCGTCAATGATTTTTTTGAAATTTTCCCTAATAAAGAAACCACTATTCAGCAAGTTTTAAAAGTAGCAATTACGGATAGATGGGGGAACTTAGTTTATCTATCTGAAGGCGAATTTCCTCGATGGGATGGCCGCTTTAAAGGTCAAAAATTAGACCCTACCGTCCTTTTATATAACATCCAATTGGAGTTAATTGGCGGACAGGTAGAGGTCCAACAGGGTAGTCTGAGTTTGATTAGGTGATTATCAAGATGTCACCGAACAAGTCTAATGCTATATTACTGCCAAATACCATTTAAAGGATATACCTCTAGATTATCAATCGTACAGGTTCCATTATTGGCTAGTAATGAAATGGTACTAAATTTTTCTGAGGGGAAGAATATACTTGTAAAATTTAATGCGCCATTATTAATAAAAATTTCAATAGAGGTAGCATCAATAATTAATTGTATATCCAATTTCGCTTTATTAAAATCAATAGGTGCAGCGTGTACATTTTTATAAAAAGCTTCGGAAAATTTATCCTTTCCAGAATTGGTTCTATCCACAAACATTTTTCCCGCTTTTTTATCAAATTGAATTGTCAAGTGCTCTTCTAATTGATTTTGAAGTTTAATACCAAAGGTATTTGCTGTTGTTTGTTTTAAATCGACTGTCAAGTTTAATTCCGCTTGGGAAGGAGAAAATGAACCTTCTAGGACCTTTTCTTCTGTGATATTCATTTGACCAAAAGAGGTCGCTTCTCCTCGTAAAGTTTGAAATTCCTTTACAGGTACACTGTGTAAAGCATAATTATTGACTCCTTTGACCAAACGCAATTCCCTCGGTAAAGTCATCGTACTTCTCCAAGTTTCCGTTGGAACAACTTGAGCATATTGCCAGTTAGACATCCAACCAATTCCAAGCGTTCGACCATCTTCTTTAGGGATATTATTCCAAGTAACAAAGGCATAATTATCGGTTCCCCAGTCTAACCATTTTTGGTTCTTAACGTCACTTTTAAAAGTTGTTCCATCAAACTCGCCTACGAAATAAGAAGTAGCCGTGCCGTCATTAGGTGCTTCTTTTTGAATACTAACGATCAAGACCCATTTGTATTCATCTGTTCCTTCTACTTGTATTGGAAACAAGTCAGGACATTCCCATAAACGATTATCCCCTTTAATTCCAAAGTCTGAAATAAATTCCCAATCCGTTAGATTAGGGGAGGCATAAAATTTTACTTTGTCATAGGCTGCTAATACTAAAATCCACTTTTGGGAAGGCTCATGCCAGACCACTTTTGGATCTCTGAAATCTTTGATTTTTTCGGTATTAGGAATGACAGGATTACCTTTATACTTTATCCATTCATAGCCACCATCTAAACTATAAGCAATGCTTTGCTTTTGAAAATCATTGGATTTCGCTTTTTCTCCTACAAAATCGTGATGAGTAAAAGTTGCTACAATAGGCGGGTTTTCAGTAGTACCAAGTTGGGAGGTATTATTTATATCTACGACAGCCCCCCCAGAAAAAATGCAGCCAATTGAGTCAGGATATAGACCAATAGGTAGATGTTCCCAACGGATCATGTCTTTTGATTCGGCATGACCCCAGTGCATCGGACCCCAAACGGTACTATCTGGAAAATACTGGTAAAAAAGATGATACTTCCCTTCATAATAAAACATTCCATTTGGATCATTCATCCAATTTGCAGCTGGCGTGAAATGAAACTGTGGACGATTTTTTTCTTTATAATAATCCGCACTTTTAGTAACTTCCTGAGTGGTTACTACAGTATCTTTTTTTTGGCTAGTCTCGTTTTGACAAGCACTTATCATTAATAATGTGGATAGCAATAAAAGAATCTTATTCATTTTAATTAATTTACACTTACCTCTTTTGGAGACTTACTAGTTTTTATTAATAAAGTACAGACTGTAGCAACTAACAATAACACACCTGCAAAAGAAATGGCATTCCGAGGATCATTATCTAGATAGTGTTTCAAAATATATCCGAAGGTGATAGTTTGAATAATCATTGGTATCACAATCATCATATTAATAATACCCATATACACCCCATACCGTTCTTTTGGAATATCATTAACCACCATTAAATACGGAATCCCCATCATACTTGCCCAGCCGATGCCGAAACCTGTGATAGCAAAAAACAATAAATTCTTATCAGCAATATGTGGAAAGCTTAGGAAGCCGATAGCCGCTAATGTTAAACAAAAGGCATGTACAAATTTGGGACTAAATCTCTTGGCAAATCCAACTAATAAAAAGGCAACTAAGAAGGTAACTACATTATACCAGCCATTGACTAAGCCAGACCAACTTACTGCTTCCCCATACGCATCTGGGTTGGTCGTTGGAGTCGCATTCCATACAGAGAGAGCGATACTCTTAGAAGAGTTTTGCCAATAACAAAAGAGTGCATACCATTGAAATAGATAGACTAAAGCCAACTGCCACATAACTCTTGGCATATCCTTAATTGCTGAAAATATTTCGATTAAGGGGCCAAAAACAGACCGCTTTTCATTTCTCAACTTTGCTAGTTCAGCCGCTGTTGGAGGGATTTCATCCGTTTTACTAATACTCCATAAGATAGAGGCGATTGAACAAAAAGCACCTAGAAAAAATGAAGCATAGACCCAAGAGGGGAGAGACCCCGTTTTACCGATGATAATTAAAGGGAATATAAAGAGAGATAGGTTAGCCAAGGTTTGTCCTAGTCCTGTAAAGAAACTTTGCATTTGAAAACCTAAGGGCTGTTGTTCGTCATCTAGTTTATCTGCAATCAACGCTCGATAAGGTTCCATAGCGGTATTATTACCAGCATCCAATATCCATAATAAACCAGCTGCCATCCAAAGCGAACTACTAAAAGGAAAGGCTAATAAAGTCACACTACAAAGAATCGCCCCTATTAAAAAATAAGGCTTCCGTCTGCCAAATCTAGGACTCCAAGTTTTATCACTCATCGCACCTATGATCGGCTGTACCAATAAACCTGTTACTGGCCCAGCAAGATGTAAGATTGGGATTTGGTCAGGGCTAGCTCCTAAAAAGTCATAGATGGGGGTTACGGCACTTTGTTGTAATCCAAAACTGTACTGAATGCCGAAGAAGCCAACATTCATATTAAAAATTTGCCAAAAACTTAATTTAGGTTTTTTCATTATTGTTTTGCTTTGTTGCCAGTTTTTTTATCTAGAATCAAATATAAATTATAATTGGAGGAAGACTGCTTTGACAGGATTAAAATTTAGAAGGCTAAATTACGCAATGGGAAGCGCAACCCGTTGATGTTGGTAAGTTTATTTTGAATATATAATATGTAGAAAAGCTTAGGAACGACGGAATAATGAGTTCTCTACCGTACACTTTTTAATTTTTATAGAAAAAACTTTTTTGGAACAGATCGTCGAGGTTTGTAACCTCGATGCAGTATGATTATCGCATTATTAATTTCCATAAAATAATTTTACTCATTCATAAAATTCTTTACAGAAAAACATTCACTAACTTTTAATCGCTAAATAGGGTAAACGAAAAATCAAAATCGTAATATGTAATTCATTTGAAAATGTTTGGGTCGATGGTTGAAGTTTGTAACTTCAACCTAGTATTTTGAAAGTTTGTAACTTTCGTCCACTAATACATATTATAAAAACGACTTTTCGTTCGCCCTAAATTGCCAAATAAGAATAATGACAGAAATTTTCAGAATGGCTGACATCTATTCCTGAAGCTCAGATAGCTACCATATTCTGAGTCTATCTATTAGTTGTTTTTTTAAAATTTCAAATTCAATCTCAACTTTAACCTCAAAACGAGATGTTGACAGTCTATTTTAAGGTCAACGTCATAATTTGAAATTGAAGTTGAGTTTGAAGTTAAAAGTGTCAACTACTTTTAATCTTTGGATAAACTTGAAATAGGCGTAAGAAATAATTTTCGAAATTCTACCTCTGAGCCTTCTGCTTGTACTGCAATTTGACCTTTATGAGCAGTTGATTGATACCCATGATTAACCAACACACCATTTAACCATACTTTT
>CAKZUM010000516.1 GCA_937921525.1 uncultured Saprospiraceae bacterium | reverse complement strand
GTTCAGAACAGAGAGCAGAGAAGAGAGAATAGAGACGCATTTCGATCAGAGAACGACGAAATTTCGTTGTTTTTTAAACGGAATCTGTCTCTATTCTCTGCTCTCGGTTCTCTGCTCTTTAAAATGTCCAGTAGTGTAATTAATGCTAAGATAAATACTGTTGATTCGTCAAAATACGTTAAACATCTTCACTCGTATTTATTCCAATCTTTTTTGTATAGTCAAAAAATGAGTCTTGATTATCAACATTTTATAGACATTCTAAATTCTTCATTCAGAATTAAGTCTACCATATATCAAAATTTGATTTCGGGCAAACCATTTGATCCTGCTTTTTTCGTAAATAAGCGATAGAAAACACCTGTTCGAAAACGATAAGTTGGTGTTACCTGTGTACCTTCAATATTCGCTAATAAAGGTAAGGTGGCAGCGATCTCAAAAGAAATATCTTGATTAAACCAATAGGATATACTAGGATTAAGAAATATCCAATGACCACCAGTACTTGGTAAATCAAAGCCATCAATGACATCTGCAGCCTGATATCTATATCTTATATTTAAAGAAGGATCTATTATTAGATCGCCCAATAGTAGACGATCACTAATACCAATTGCTGCTTGAAATTCTTGCCCAAATTGATAGGCTTGACTACCCAGATAATCGTCATTGGTACCTTTGTAACTATGGATAGCTGTTAAATGAATACTACTACTGGGTCGGCTATCTAATACATGAGCTACTTGTACCCATGAGATTAAATCCCATGCCCCACTACCTGGTTGTAAATCTGCATTTAAAGTGAGTCCCTGTTCGTTTACTAGATCAGAGGCTCCCAAAGGTAATTTTGGGCCAGCCCCAACTTGAACATTTGTGTAGCCATTATCAGAAGAGAAGACTTTATATTTAAATAATAAAACAGCATCACCAATTCCCTGTGTCGTAGAAATATTACGATTATTAAACTGAGAAATAACTCGCTCTTGTCGAACAAATGAAAACAATCCATCAACCGAAAATCTATCAGATAAAGCATAACCTAATTCTAATAATCCAGAATGCGTTTTTCGACTTCTTGAATCATCTTCTAGCGTTTCAGTTCCAGTCTTGAGTGTTTCTAAAACGTTTAAGTCATAACTCAAAGAGAGTTGAATAGCACCTGCCTTTGCAGCAGGTAAACCTAAATTGCTTGCAACAGGCACCCCGCCTGAGCAACAAGTCTGTGCTGCAATTGGTACTGATACAAGTAATAAAAACAGTATGTGGAACAACTGAAAGCGCATGAGGAAAATTTAAAGTTTGATACTACAAAAGGGAGTAGGTATATCTTCTTATTCCCTAAATAAGCGAATCTTGTATTCAATTGACAATATAACTCATTTCCAATGGAAACAGATCTAAGAACAAACCACCTTGTGGTGGCTTTGTCTTTTTAGAGACAGGGGGAGAAGGTTATTGAATAGGTATTAGTTGATTGAATTGTAAGTGTCAAAGTCAAGAACAATTGCAAAGTTTTATTTAAATAGATTTGTCTCTTTAAAAGAGTTTATTGAATATTGAGTATCAATTCAATAGAGTGTAAAAGAAAGTTGGGGCGGCAAATTGATTCATCCGATCACTTGCAGTGGAATGTCGTCAACTTAAGAAAAACTATGAAATTTCGTCATTTTTTAAACGAAACCTGTCTTTATTCTCTGCTCTCTAAAATGTCCAGTAGTGTATGATAGTTATACTTTGTTCAAGTCTAATAAAAATAGTACTTTAGTACTTGTTGAAGTTGAAAATTTTAGGAAATACAACTTTATATTCTTAAACAACTTCAACTTCTAGGAAAGAATCAGGCGAATAGTAATAAAAATTAAATTAGTGAATTTGAAATCCTTAATCGTGGAAAAAACGATTTTACTGTGTATTGGCTTTTTGTTTGGAGCTATTCAATTTACTTATAGTCAATCTATTGTTGCTTTAGAAACTGATAGTTCTAAGTATTTAATAGCATTGACAGATAAGGCAAAAAAATGGTCTTCGATTAATATAGATTCGGCTTTGTACTATGCTCAGGAAGCTGCTAATTTAGCATATGAGATTGATAATAAAGAAGGATTAAGAGCTAATTTGATGGTGATAGGCATGGGCTTTTCTCAGTTGAAAGAGCATCAAAAAGCATTAGAAGTATTTGATCGAGTTTGTTTACTGATACAAGAAGGAGGTCCTAATTTGGTAGCGGAGATAGAGGTAGTTAATCAGATGGGGGAGGTATACAGAAATACTGGTCAGTTTAATAAGGCATTAATCAAGCATCGAGATGCAATGAGTCTTGCCAAACAACTAGCAACGGAGGAAACGGAAAAAGTATCAACTACATTATTTTATTTAGGAAAATTATATAAAGCGGAAGGTAAAGATTCTTTAGCCTTAAAAACCCAGTTAGCGTCTTTAGCTATTACGGAGAATGGAGGTTCTTCAGATAAATATTCCTTGGCCTTATTAGAAATAGGTTTGCTGCATGAGCGATTTGGAGATTTTGAAAAAGCATTTTCTAATTTTAATCAAGCCTTAGAAATAGCAGAGAAAAACGGAAATGAAAAAGAGGTAGTTTACATATTAAATATGTTAGCAGCTTCTTACGCTAAAACAAAATCAGCACACAATAGTATTAGTAGCTCTCAAAGTGCTTTAAGATTAGCAAGCAGTAACAATGACTATGCAGCCGCTTCGGAAGCTTGTGCCAACTTAGCTAATTGTTTTAAAGCATTAAAGAATTTTGAAAAATCATTAGAATATGAAGCCCTAGAAGATGTTTATAAAAATCAATTACTAGCATCGGAGCGAAAAAGATTGGTTACTGTTATGCAAGCTAATTTTGATTTAACCAAAAAGGAAATTGAAAATCAATCACTTCGAGCACAAGAAAAAGTATTAAAGAGAGATCTGAAGCGACAAATGTGGACGGCGGCATTCTTTAGTTTAGCCTTCTTTTTGGCCTTGGCTTTGGCGTTTTTATTATATCGATTCAATAAATCTAGAGTAAAAACTAACGAGCTATTGATGGAACAAAATACAGCCATCCAAGCTCAAAAGGTGGAGTTAGAAAAAGCAATGACCCAATTAAAATCCGCTCAAAGTCATTTAGTACAATCTGAAAAAATGGCTTCCTTAGGTTTACTCACTGCTGGGATTGCACACGAGATCAATAATCCTGTGAATTTTATTTACTCTGGAGTCGCTGGATTAAAAAAAAACTTGGCAGCGATGATGGAGGTAACGCAGCAGTTGGATTCCATTAAAAGCAAAGAAGAATTTGAAGAAAAAAAAACAAAAATTGAGCGGTTAAAAAAAGAGATCGATTATGACGAAGTCCAAGAAGACATTAATGGTTTATTAACTAGCATTGAAGATGGTGCAGAAAGAACTTGTAATATTGTGGAAAGTCTAAGGACTTTTTCTCGTATTGATGCTTCTTCTCTGAATAAATTTGATATTCACAAAAATATTGATTCTACTTTAGTTTTACTCAAGACAAAACTGAGTGATGATGTTACATTAGAAAAAAAATATGATCCTAAACTTCCGCTAATAGACAGTTACAACGGACAATTGAATCAAGTAATGATGAATATATTGACCAATGCAGCACAAGCTATTGGCACAGAAAAAGGGACTATCACGATTGCAACTCGCCTAGAAGAAGGTATCGTTAGCATTTCTATCCAAGACTCTGGAGAGGGGATGGATGAGACTGCAAAAAAACGATTATTTGAACCTTTTTATACTACGAAAGAAATAGGAAAGGGGACTGGTTTAGGATTGTCTATTAGTTATGGAATTATAAAGCGACATAATGGAACGATCACAGTGGACAGCGAAGTAGGAAAAGGAACTACCTTTACTATAAGTTTACCAATAAACCAGAAAGTGGAAGAAGTGGTAACTGTCTAAAATTTATTTCCTGCCAAAATCAGCAGGTATTTCTCCCCAATATTTCGTCTCCCACTTTAAGATAGGATTATCAAACGCATTATTTCTGAGCCAATCTTCCGCTCTTTTAACCAAGGCATGAAGGGTAGCTGTCTTGGCATTATGAGCTAACTTCGAGCGACATTTTTTAGCCTTAATCCAGCCCATTGCAATCTTAGAATCTGTATAGATTGGCGTACTCTTATTGTCTCTTTTTAACATTGCTAAAGCATGTACTAGGGCTAGAAATTCTCCAATATTATTAGTACCCAAAGGAAATTCTTGATGAAAAAATTGGAATCCTGTTTTGGTATCTACTCCTTGATATTCCATCTTTCCTGGATTTCCAGCGCAAGCAGCATCCACACTAATACTTTCCCAAATAATATCCTTTTTCTTTTCTTCTGATAATAAGCTAAGACTAGGCTTTTTATTTTGACCTATGAAATCCGCTGCTGCACCACCATAGGCATCCCTTGCTTCGTCTAGTGTTTTAAACGACTTGTACCTTGCGTTAGGGTATCCTTTTATTTGTAATTGACAGTCAGCCCAATTATCAAATATACCGGTTTCGTTACCTTCCCAAACTACATAGTATTTTTTCTTTTTTGCCACGTATTTTTTTTTAGAGCAGAGAGCAGAGAAGAGAGAGTAGAGACGTATTTCATTCAAGAAACAACGAAATTTTGTCACTTTCTAAAGGATATGAGTCTCGCTTCTCTGTTCTCACTAAATATATCTTCGCTTAACCAATCTAATAAAGTTCTTAGCCTTATTCACTTTACTTTTATTAGCCCAATCAAATTCTCCTGCTACATTTTGAGCGAGATACGCTTTTGCTTCCTCAAAAGAATTTAATTGGTTGAGCGAGGTCATGGTATGTTTAAAAGCCATGGAATCGCCACGGAATAATTCATTGATTGTAAAAATACGCTCATTAATGCCCATTGCCTTATGCAAATCGGAGATAGGTAGACTACTTAATTTATGAGATAATTCTTTGCCTTCTTCCTGATGGAATAGGCTTGTGTACTCTTCTGGGATTGCCTTGTTGCCATTAGGCCTAGCGGCAGTCACTTGTGGCTGAAAAACAGGGGGTGGAGTTTCTGCTTTTACTTCTTCTACGATGGGTTTAGCAACAGGGGGTGGGGTAATAATCCGTTCTACTGGTGGCGGGATGTATTCTACTCTTTTAGGAATCGGGGCTGACTGACGCTCAATAGGTCGTTGTTGTGTGACTACTGGCGTGGATGCCTCAAAAGAAGGCGCTGTAATTTCCTTTTTGATAATCTTCCTAGGTGTATTTGCTATTTGGTCATCTAAACAAGCACCGTATAATAACTTAACATAATCCCTCATCAAATCTTTTTCAATCTGCGCTACATTTTCTGGATCAAGGCTCATACTTTTGTGCAAGCGATTTATTTTATCAAGAATCAATTGGATTTTATCTAAATTCATAACTTTTATAGTTGATTTTGGACCTAATTTTTGTTGCTTATTAAAGGTATCCTGCAAAATAAACAATTTTTAAAAGGGATTAAAAGTAAAGCAGTTAAGTAAATAGAGATTATTCTATTTTTTAAAACGTAAATTACTTGGGAAGTTATATATAAGTATAGAAATAATGTTTTTAGAACCTCATTTTAAGGGACAGCGTAGTGGATGGATAGAAGTCATTTGTGGCTCTATGTTTTCTGGCAAAACAGAAGAATTGATTCGGCGACTAAAAAGAGCAATTATTGC
>CAKZUM010000515.1 GCA_937921525.1 uncultured Saprospiraceae bacterium | reverse complement strand
TTTAACCCTAAAGAATCCGTAGATTTTTTAGGCGATACAGGCCCATATATACAGTATGCCTTTGTACGATGTAGTGGGATTGCTAGAAAAGCAAAGGAGGTGAATATGGCATTGGCAAAGGATTATGCTACTTTACATCCTCAAGAGAAAGCGGTTATTATACATTTATTTCAGTTTCCAGATACTATTACAGAAGCCGCTAAGAATTATGACCCTTCTCTAGTGGCGGCCTATTGTTATGATTTGGCTCGATTGTATAGCAAATTTTACAATAGTGGCTTGTCTGTCATTGATGCAGAAAGTGATGCAGCACAGGCGTTCAGATTACAACTAAGTGCTGCTGTGGCTAATACTTTAAATACAGGTATGGATTTATTAGGTATTGAAATGCCAGAACGGATGTAATTAAAAAGAATAGAGACGTATTTCATTTAAAAAACAATGAATTTATTGACAAGTTTATCCAGACAGTTGCTATTAGTTTTACCACAAATTTAAGAACAAAGCAACTTGATAAAACTAAGCTTACAAAGCTAGGATTGTATTTTATCATATAGGTACATAGAGCGCATAGTTATCATGTCATACTATGTGACCTATGTATCTATGTGGTAAAATTGTCAACTACTTTTGTGGTTTAGATAAACTTGCCAATTTATTCGATTTTTAAACGAAATACATCTCTGTTCTCGCTTCTCTACTCTCTATTCTATTTCTAAAACACAACTTCAATAAAAGAGCATCGTAAAATAATTTGCGATGCTCTTTTTATTTGGGGCATTTTTATATATTGGGTCGTAGAAATTAATTGGCACATTGAAACGATTTTATTATTCTCAGTTATCAAATTATAACTATTCATGAAAGTTCTAAAATACGAATACAAGTCTTTTGAAAAAATGTCCACACGCATCTGGAAAGATGCTGCCGAAGCATCCATTCATGTTGCTCGCTCTATAGCATTAGCTATGCGCCAAAAGCAACAAGAAGGCGAAGAAATTGTGTTAGGGTTGGCTACTGGTTCCTCTCCTATAAAGGTGTATAATGAATTGGTGCGAATGCACAAAAAGGAGGGCTTGAGTTTTCAGAATGTTGTCACTTTTAATCTGGACGAGTATTATCCGATGCAACCGACCATGGAACAAAGTTATGTTCACTTTATGCGGGAATATCTATTCGATCATGTAGACATCAAGCCAGAAAATATAAATATTCCTGATGGTATGGTAGATATGGAACATATCGATGAATACTGCGCCGCCTATGAAAAAAAGATCGATTCTTATGGTGGTCTAGATATCCAATTATTAGGCATCGGTCGGACGGGACATGTAGGATTTAACGAACCCGGTGCTTGGGAAAATTCTGTTACTAGATTAATTAAACTAGATGGATTAACTCGCCGAGATGCGGCTAAGGACTTTGGCTTGGAAGAAAATGTTCCGTTCTGGGCAGTCACAATGGGTATTGAAAGTATCATGAAAGCCAAGCAGGTATACCTGATGGCATGGGGTGAACATAAAGCCCCAATTATAAAAAAGGCAGTTGAAGGGCCTATCAGCGAAACCCTTCCAGCTACTTTTTTACAAAAGCATCCTAATATTAAAATTGTTTTAGATACAGAAGCAGCTAGTAATCTGACTCGAATAGAAACGCCTTGGTTAGTAGGTATGTGTAATTGGAGTCCTGATTTAGAATGTAAAGCAGTCGTTTGGTTATCTAAAAAAACTGGGAAGCCAATTCTCAAATTAACAGATGCCGATTATAATGAATACGGCCTAAGTGATTTAATCGTAGAACATTCTTCAGCGTATCAATTAAACATCAAAATATTTAATCGTTTACAACACACTATTACAGGCTGGCCTGGTGGTAAGCCCAATGCTGATGATACCCATCGCCCTGAAAGAGCAAAGCCTGATAAAAAAAGAGTTGTCATCTTCAGTCCACATCCCGATGATGATGTTATTTCAATGGGCGGTACTTTTTTAAGATTGGTAGAGCAAGGGCATGAGGTACATGTGGCCTATCAAACCTCTGGTAATATTGCGGTGCATGATTATGATGCTATGCGCTTTATGGAGTTTATTGAAGAATTTGGTGGTAGCCATAATCTAACAGGCGAGGACTTAAATAAGGAATTTAAAAAAGCTAAAAAGTTTTTAAATAATAAACAACAAGGTCAAACAGACATAGCCATTGTCCGACAAATTAAAGGACTCATTAGAAGAGGTGAAGCTAGAGCGGGTGCTCGTTTTTGTGGATTGCCTGACAAGCAAATTCATTTTCTGGATATGCCTTTTTATGAAACAGGAAGGGTCAGAAAAAAAGCATTAAGTAAAGAAGATATTGCTATCATTACAGAATTATTAAAAGGTATTAAACCGCATCAAATCTATGCAGCAGGAGACTTAGCTGATCCACACGGTACGCATAGGGTTTGTTTGGATGCCATATTTGAATCTTTTCGACAATTAAAATCTGAAAAGTGGCGTAAAGACTGCTGGCTATGGCTCTACAGAGGTGCTTGGCATGAATGGGATATACATGAAATAGAAATGGCCGTACCATTAAGTCCAGAGGAATTAATGAAAAAACGAAAAGCCATTTATATGCACCAATCTCAAAAAGATAGTGCCCCTTTCCCCGGTTCTGATAATCGAGAATTTTGGCAACGTGCAGAAGATAGAAATAAAGAAACTGCCGCTACTTATAATAAGTTGGGGCTTGCGGAATATGAGGCGATGGAAGCTTTTGTTCGATGGAAGAAGATTTAAAATGAGTAGTCAGATGTCAGATCGTTCTAGTTAGCTTAGGTTAACGGAACTGTCAGAAGTCAGGCTTATGACTCCGACAAATATCCACTTGTCAACATCATACATCTGACTCCTGACAGCGTAGCGATCTGATTTCTGACTTCTTGTGTAAATGTCTGCCACCATCCTTGCCCTCTATGTCTCTCCCGCAGGTTTCAGCCATTAATGATGACCGACATTTGTGGTATAGTTAGTGAGTTGACGAATGTCTGACCTCTGATTTTCCTTTCAAATCTTTTTCCAATCGATATAAAATAAGCACTCCAATATTCAATATTATTAATCCAAAAATGATTAATCCCCATTGGGACATCGTTGGGATAGTAGTATTGATAAGCGGACAAATCCCCGGTGCTGTCATAGCACTATTAATAATACTAACCATAGAATCATCATCATCACAGAGACATCTTGTTGCAATGGTTATTGCTGTACTCTGAGAATAGCTTGGTAATGCAGTACTCCAAGTTGCGCCATCATTGATTGAATATTCCAAAGTACTTCCTGCTGGACAAGGTACTGTAGGTTCACTCAATACGCCCCCACTTGGCGTCCCTCCAATTGCTGTACAAGTGCTATTGGTAATCCTAACTACAGGCGCTGTAGTGCTGCTTAAAGTAGCATCACATGTTGCCATTGGACAAATCCCGGGAATAGTTGTTACCTCACCAATACGACTAAATTCAGAGTCATCGCAATTACATCTGGTATAAATCGTCAATGGACTTGTTTGATTGTATGTTGGTATACTAGTTGACCAAGTATTCTCCTCTAAAGAATATTCTAATATAGTTCCAGTTGGGCAAGTAGTACTTGGGGCGGAAATGATTCCTCCACTTGGTGTGCCTCCTATAATATCACAAGTGCTATTGGTCACTTGAGCTATAGGTTCTATATTCGATAAATCACTTGGACATGCTATACATGTACCTGGGGTGGTTACTACTGATCTAGTCATACTAACCCTAGCACCATCTCTATCACAAACACATCTAGTGTAAATCGTTATAGAAGTTGTCTGATCATAAACTGGTACATCTCTACTCCAATCACTATTATTTAAAGAGTATTCAATTTCACTATCTGATGGACATCCAAGTGAACTTATAATTGACCCGCCTGAAACCGTACCTGACATACAAGTACTATTTACAATTTCGACTGGAGGTGCCAAACTATCATCAAAACCTGAAGGACAGCCATCATCACCTGGACATTCTTGAGGAGAAGTGGTAACAAAATTTTCCTCGCTAAAAACCGTTGTATCCATATCACAAATACATCTAGTGTAGATTCTCGTTTGTGTAACTTGATCATATCGTGGTATAGTATCCGACCATGGACCAGTATTAGCTGTTCGATATTGCAAACTACTCCCCGATGGACACATTTCTGTTGCATCTCCTAACACTCCGCCAGCAGCAACCACTCCTGTACACAGACTATTAGTAACAGTTACCTGAGGCACTGGAAAATCTGCGAAAACAGGACAATTAATTATCGGTGGTTCTTTCTCCAATACATAGGAATTATTTAATTCTTTACACTCTACATCTAAGGCAGCAAAAAAAAGAAGGATAAAAAAAAAGGTAGCGGTAGAAATTTGTTTTTTAAAAGATTGATTATTCATAGTACTTTTGTAATGGATTCTTAAAGTCTGCACAATTTAAGAATGGGGGATTTGATATTGGTTAGTACTATTGATACTCCCCTTGGGATTAGACATAGCAATACCAACAAGAAATGGTTTTTAATGATTTTTTTAAGATAGGAAATAATCAATCTATGCGGACTGCATGTCGATATAATTTTTCTCTCTAAATTGTAATTAACT
>CAKZUM010000514.1 GCA_937921525.1 uncultured Saprospiraceae bacterium | reverse complement strand
CATTTTTGAACAAACTATTATGGATAAAAAATCATTAAGAAAAGCAGCTTTAGATTATCATTCCGAAGGAAGACCGGGAAAAATTGAAGTTATACCTACCACAGAAACGGCTAATCAAAGAGATCTATCATTAGCCTATTCTCCCGGTGTAGCAGAACCTTGTTTAGAAATTCGAGATAATGTAGATGAAGTGTATAAATATACTGCAAAAGGAAACTTGGTAGCAGTAATAAGTAATGGTACAGCAGTTTTAGGTTTGGGAGATATAGGTCCAGAGGCAGGAAAACCAGTGATGGAGGGGAAAGGCTTGTTGTTTAAAATCTATGCAGATATTGACTGTTTTGACCTAGAATTAAATACTAAAAATGTAGATGAATTTGTAAGAACCGTCAAGATTTTAGAACCTACATTTGGGGGAGTAAATTTGGAAGATATTTCTGCACCCGCTTGTTTTGAGATTGAGGAACGACTGAAGAAGGAATTAAATATTCCCGTGATGCACGATGACCAGCATGGAACGGCAATCATTAGTGGAGCGGCATTATTGAACGCTTTAGAGCTAGTAGGTAAAAATATTTCTACTGCCAAAATCGTAGTGAATGGGGCAGGTGCATCTGCTATTTCTTGTACCAAAATATATGTGTCTTTGGGAGCGAATAAGGACAATATTTATATGTACGATAGCAAAGGATTGATACATGGAGACCGAGATAACCTGAATGGAAAGAAACCAGAATTTATTAATAACACGGTTCCTGCGGATACTTCTTTAGCTGATATTTTAAAAGGAGCAGATGTTTTTATTGGCTTGTCTAAAGGGAATATTTTGGATAAGGAGATGATAAAGCCGATGGCTAAAGATTGTATCATTTTTGCAATGGCGAATCCGACTCCAGAGATTAGTTACGAAGATGCAAAAGAAGCAAGGCCAGATTGTATTATGGCAACAGGTCGATCAGATTATCCAAATCAGGTTAACAATGTATTAGGCTTTCCATTTATATTTAGAGGTGCCTTGGATGTTCGAGCTTCTGAAATAAATGAAGCAATGAAACTTGGGGCAGTAAAGGCATTGGCAGAGTTAGCCAAAAAGCCAGTACCAGATATGGTGAACATGGCATATAGTAATGCCAATCTTAATTTTGGGAGGGACTATATTATTCCCAAACCAGTTGACCCTAGATTGATTACTACTGTTGCGCCAGCCGTGGCAAAAGCGGCGATGGATTCGGGAGTGGCCAAACATCCAATTAAAGATTGGGAGGCTTATGAAACAGAATTGGCATTTCGATTAGGTAATGATAATAAGTTATCCAAAATAATAGAAAATAAAGCAAAGCAAGATGTAAAACGAGTTGTTTTTGCGGATGCACAAAACCTATCCGTATTAAAAGCTGCCCAAGTAGTGGTAGAAGAAAAAATAGCGAAGCCTATATTGCTAGGTAATAGAAAGAAAATTTTGGCGATCATTGAAGAGTATAATTTACAACTAGAAGGCGTACCTATTATTGATCCTAAGTTACCTTTTAACGATGTGGAAGAAGAGAAGCTACAATCATATGGTCAGCTTTTTTATGAAAAAAGAAAGCGAAAAGGAATTAATAAAGCAGAAGCATTAGATGCTATGCGGATAAGAAGTTATTACGGTTGTTTAATGGTTGAGACGGGGGATGCAGATGCCATGATAGGTGGATTAACCAAAAAGTTTCCTCAAACGGTAAGACCTGCCGTACAAGTAGTAGGTCCTAAAGAAGGGGTTAAAAAAGTAGCTGGTATCCATATTTTAATGACTAAAGAGGGGCCGCTTTTTATTGCTGATACAACGATCAATCATCACCTGACCGCTGAAGATATTGCAGACATTACGGAGTTAGTTGCAGAAGAAGTTAGACGCTATAATATTGAGCCTAAGATTGCATTAGTTACTTATTCTAATTTCGGTTCTGTCCCGAAAGGAGAGTCCGCAATGTTAATGAGGAAGGCAACGTCTATCATACATGAAAGACATCCAGATTGGATTGTCGATGGGGAAATGCAAGCGCATGTAGCTTTAAAACCAGAAATGCTTACTCAATATTATCCATTTTCAAAATTGAGTGGACATAAGGCGAATACCCTTATTTTCCCTAATTTATCTTCTGCTAATATTGCTTATAACTTAGTTGGAAGTGTGTCGGATAATGAGGTGATCGGCCCCATATTAGTGGGTTTGAATAAACCAATTCACATTCTCCAATTGGGAGCTACCGTGCGTCAGATTGTGGATATGGTGGGGATTGCCGCAGTACATGCGCAGGGGTAAAAGGAGAGAAAGGACAATAAAAGAAAAAGAAAGGGCATCCTGAGGATGCCCTTTACAATAACAAACAAAACCAACTAAAACCTTAAAAAAGGTTAATTTTTATATGTATAAAGTTGTAATTATCAATATCTAAAAAATACAACTTCTATGTTTTCTATTTCACTACATAAACGTCAATAAGTATAAAATCGTTTAAATAAAATTAATTTTAACATGTTAAATGTAGTGTAGCGGTCATTTTATGGTAGAATAGAGAAGCGAGAACAGAGATTAGAAACTCAGTTCATTCATAAATAATATGGCTTGCTTTAATATTCCCGCTTTATTTTTTAGGTATAACCAAAACAGGCGTTTTTAGTTTAGAAAAAAGCTGATTAAATGCAGGAACATCCTTGGAAACAATATTTTCTAAGGTTGCCTTATGAGTATTCCATTCTTTTAATAGATCTGCCAATCTTTGTTTCGCACCTTCTGTCATTCTTGGGTCATGTTGATCTATCTTCCCTTTTAAATTCATAAAGTCAGAATTCAGTCTATTTGGAAAGTTGATGACATCCTGAAAAGTCTTTTGATTTTTCTGAATTAAGAAATCTTCCCAATTTGAAATTTTTGTGGCAATCGCTTCTCCTGCTTGCACTAATGTATCAACCCCTTCCATTTCCTTCAATAATTTATTTAAGTTGCCTACTTGGTCCTTAACCTTTCGCATTCGATTGACAGATGTATGCATCTCGATAATAGTGGCATCAATTTGTTGTAAAGCAGTCTGTTGTTCTTCGAAGTCTTCAGGAAGTGCTTTTACTCTTGGGTCTGGAGTGACAGTTGCTGTTGTCTCAGAAACTTTTCCATCGGCTGTCAATCGTAAGGTATATTTTCCTGGTGCTACCATTGCACCGCTATAGGTTCCATTGACAAAAACACCTTGAATACCAGGCGTAGGCATCGTACGCAAGTCCCATGCAACCCGATTAATCCCTTTTTTAGAAGGTAAAGGCTTTATAGGACGTGGGCCTCCTGCGTATGGTTTAGTCTTTTTAACTTTCTTATTTGAATAACTTCGGATAAGATTACCTGCCTTATCCAAGACCTCTAATTGAACCTCACT
The DNA here is from genome assembly GCA_937921525.1 of uncultured Saprospiraceae bacterium. Lineage (GTDB taxonomy): Bacteria > Bacteroidota > Bacteroidia > Chitinophagales > Saprospiraceae > JAFMDF01. Next base: position 2,476 of record CAKZUM010000514.1, on the reverse strand, counting down.
AGTGTCCATATTCGATGGTAAGTAGTAATCTATGATGACGCCAGTTGGTGGATTTTTTCCAGAAGTATTAGAACCTCGTCTAGACGAATAGCTAATTCTCATACTAGGTTTTGGTTGGAAAATTTGTGCCTGTTTTTGATTAGCTAAAGGACCAGCACTTTGTTGTAATGCACCTAAATCATCCAATATCCAAAATCCTCTACCAGATGTGGCAATCACCAAATCATTATCCGCAAAGGTCAAATCATTGATTGGACATACAGGTAAGTTTAATTGCATTCTTTCCCATTTTTGTCCATTGTTATAGGAGACGTATAAGCCAGTTTCTGTACCTGCATATAGCAAACCTTCTTTCTTAGGATCTTCTCTAACTACTCTCACATAATCTTCGTTTGCTATACCATTGGTTATTTTTTTCCAAGTAGCCCCATAGTCATTTGTTACATAGGCCATTGGCGTGAAGTCATTAAATTTATATTTCGTAACAGCAATATACGCTGTGCTTTCATTATGCGGAGAGACATCTATGGCATTGATTAAGGCTTCTCCAATTCCATTCGGCGTTACTTTATTCCAATTTTCTCCTCCATCTTTTGTCACATGCACTAGACCGTCATCACTACCTGCCCAGATTACATCTGCGCTATGTTCAGATACTTCTAAGTAAGTGATGGTGTTATAATTTTCACCGCCTGCGCCTTCAATGGTAAAAGGGGTGCCACCGGGGCCTTGTTTGCTTTTATCATTTCTAGTCAAATCAGGACTTATTTCTTCCCAACTTAAGCCACCGTCTGTTGTCTTTAATACTTTATTACCCCCATGATACATGACCGAATAATCTTGTGGAGAGGCCACTATCGGAGAGTTCCAATTAAAACGATATTTCATATCTTTAGGTATCATTCCTAAGCCTATCACGGGGTAAGCCATGATGTCTTTTCGCATTTTGGTCTTTTTGTCATAGACGGACATAATCCCATGGTAGGTTCCCCCATAGATAAGTTCTGGGTTATTTGGATCGAAAGCTAAAAAGGCACTTTCTCCTCCTGCAACTGGATACCAGTCTTTCTCGGTAATACCGCCCATTCCTCTGCTCGCAATCGCTACCGTGCTATTATCTTGCTGCCCTCCATACACATGATAGGGAATTTGGTTATCCGTGATTACTCTGTAAAACTGTACCGTTGGCTGATTGTTTTGAGTAGACCATGTCTGTCCACCATTAAAAGTAACCGTAGCACCACCATCATTCCCGACAATGATATTTTTAGGATTCGCTTTATTGATCCACATATCATGCTGGTCACCATGTCCAATAGCGATTGTTTTAAAAGTAGCTCCACCATCTATGGATTTCAAAACAGGCGCATTTAAAACATAGACTTCATTTTCATTAGTTGGGTGGGCAAAGATTTCTATATAATACCACGACCGAGCAATCGTAATTCGATCTTTACTAGTTTGTTTCCATGTTTGACCCGCATCATCTGAACGATAAACACCTGCTTTTTCACCTGCTGCTTCTATATTGGCAAAGACTCTATTAGAATTGGCAGGAGAGACATCTACCGCTACTTTACCCATTACTTCTGGTAAGCCTTTACTCAATTTTTTCCAAGTCTTTCCTCCATCAACCGACTTATGAATGCTCGATCCTGGTCCACCACTTTTTACCGTCCACGGGTATCGGCGATGCTCCCACATTCCTGCATATAGCACCGCTGGATTATTGACATCCATACTCAAATCTGCTGCCCCTGTATTGTCATCTATATATAAAATTTGCTTCCAAGTGACTCCACCATCCATTGTTTTATAAACGCCTCTTTCTTTGTTGGCTCCATATGCTGCGCCTTGTACTGCGACATATACTACATCTGGATTTTGGGGATGGATGCGAACTGCGGCGATGTGGCGAGAGCGATCTAAGCCCATATGTGTCCACGTCTTTCCGCTATCGGTTGATTTATAAACGCCGTTTCCGTGAGAGGTCATTACGCCACGTATTGCATGTTCGCCCATCCCTACATATATGATATTGTGGTTGGAATTGGCGATGGCTATCGCGCCTACGGAACCTGTTTTTAATTGCCCGTCTGAGATGTTTTTCCAGTTGGTGCCTGCATCTTCTGTTTTCCAAATGCCTCCGCCTGTGCTTCCCATGTAGTAGGTTAATGGATCATTGGGTACGCCTGTCACGGCGCCACTTCGCCCACCTCGGAATGGGCCTATGTTTCGGAATTTTAGGCCTTTGTATAGGTTAGGGTTGAGGGAGGTTACGGCTGTGGTGGTTGTTTTTTTACCTCTTTTCTTTTTCTGTGCGCTGGCTGTGATGGTGATGCTTAGGCAGCAGAGTAGGAGGAGTGTTGATTTTAGGTTCATTGTATTTGTTTTACCATGACTTCGTCATGGGTTATGAGATGTCTATCCCACGACTTCGTCATGGGTTACAGGGTGTCGTCCCTTTGGGACTGTT
>CAKZUM010000513.1 GCA_937921525.1 uncultured Saprospiraceae bacterium | reverse complement strand
CAACCCACCATCCAATAAGGTCGTTCCAAATAAATAGTGATCTCCTCCTTCTTTTAATTTTAATTTCTTCCGCATTTGGGCAACCGTGTATGGAAAATTACGAGTTGTAATATTAGCTTGTGGACTACTTAAGTACTTCCTCAATTGTTTTGTTTGATATGGGAGTACTGCTTCGCAAATAAATGTCCGTCCTGGGAAATTCGGATAGAGACTATCTGAGGTATATAGATGGGTATTCGTATGTAATTTATCCAAGCCAAAGTCTATTGCAATTTCTTGGAACAAACCTGCTTTTAAAATCGTCGCATTGGGTTCGTATACATACTTTTTAGGTAAAGAATAGGACACAGTTTTTCCTATGACATCGTTTGGTGTGTAAGTGTGGCTCGTACTGTCTTTTTTTAAATTGACACAATGAAATTTTATATCCGTCGCTGGTTTATCTGATAGAACAAATAATAATTCTTTGACCTCATTTTGCAAGCCAACAACATAAACAGTATTGACTGCCACTAACTGTTGAATCGCTTGTTGAATATCTAACATAGGAGACGTTTTCAACAAAATATGTTCACTCTTTTCTAAAAGTAAATCCTTAATCTCCATCATGTTAGGCGTATAACCTGCCAAGCCTATCTTTCGGTTTCCTGCTTCGTCTCTTCTTGCAGGGTCAAGATAAATCCAATCGAACTTTTCCTTTGTGGTCAACAAAAAATCAACGGCATTTGTATTATGACAAATAATATTATCGACCGCTAATTGCTGAAAATTATGCTGTACTATTTTGAATAAGGGCGTTTGTTGCTCTATATAGGTAAGCTGTTTTACTTTTTTAGAAAAGTGATAACTGTCTATTCCAAAGCCGCCCGTCATATCTAGCATTTTTTCCTTTGCTACCAAGTTTGATTTCCAAGTAGCGACCATCTCTGAAGTACTTTGTTCTACGGAGACTTTTGCAGGATAGAGTATAGTACTTTGTTTAAATAAGAAAGGGAGTTTAGTTTTTGCTTTTTGTTTGCCATATAGCTGTTCTAATACAAAGCGATTTTCTAAGCCTTTGACTAATTCTTTTTTAAAAGCTAATTGGGTAATATCGGCATGGAGGTTTTGTACTATAAAATTATTGAGCTCCGTTAGCAGTTCTTTTGTTAAGAAAGGTTGTTCCCCATTTACCATCCACTATTTTATTAAATTTTCTTTGAATGGATCGTCGAGGTTTGTAACCATATCCGTCAGGCTAAGAGACGTACTATTGATGGCAGAAACTTGTAAAGTGGCTGTCATCTGGGTTTCTGGGAAAGATGACAGCCATTTTTAAAATTTCTGCCATCTACCTCCGCCCCATAACTTACTGGTATTCAATAGCTTTTTCTGATAGCCTGATGGGTATGGTTTGTAACCTCGACGATCCTAATCTATAGTTCTTTACTGTAAAGTAGCCTATTATTTTGCTAATTTGATCTAATTCTTCGATAGAACTTGGAGAATTTTAGATAATTAGACATTTTTTGATTGTATTAAAAGAAATTGATATTTGGAATTTAAAATTTGATATTTACATATCTAGAGATCAAATTATTACAAATAACAGAAATTTTGTAGATTTGACCCCAACTGAATTATATCATTTTATTTGATATATACTCAGAATTGATACTAAACCTTATTGAGAAATCTGCACAGCTGTCAAATTCCCTATAACAAGGGATCTCGAGAATGATAAATCAACTAACTCCTGCGATTATTGTGGGCATCATTGTAGCATATTTTATGGTACTAATGTTGGTCTCCTATATTACAGGCAAAAATTCTGATAATACCGACTTCTTTTTAGCCGGTCGCCAATCGCCTTGGTATTTAGTGGCTTTTGGGATGGTGGGGGCTACCCTATCTGGTGTGACCTTTATTTCTGTTCCTGGCTGGGTCGCAGCAAGCCAATTTTCTTATATGCAAATGGTCTTAGGCTATTTGCTAGGCTACTTTGTAATAGCAACGGTACTGATGCCGATGTATTATAAGCTGAATCTTACCTCCATCTATACTTACCTAGATCAAAGATTTGGTAATGCTTCCTACAAAACTGGCGCGGGATTTTTTCTACTCTCCAGAACTATCGGTGCTTCTTTTCGATTATATTTAGTGGCTATTGTGTTACAGCAGTTTGTTATGGAATCTTTTGGTGTTCCATTTTGGGCAACGGTATTGATTACTATTCTACTCATTTGGATTTATACTTTTCAAGGTGGCATTAAAACGATTGTTTGGACAGATACCTTGCAAACCTTTTGTATGCTGTCTGCTGTAATTCTTACCGTTGTTGCTATTGGGCAAAAAATGGATTTATCCTTTAGTGGATTAGTGCAAACCGTCTCTGATAGTCCTTATTCTCAAACCTTCTTTTTAGAAGGGGGTTGGAGTGATCCTAAAAATTTCATTAAGCAGTTTTTGGCAGGTGCATCCATAGCTATCGTTATGACGGGCTTAGATCAAGATATGATGCAAAAGAATTTGAGTTGCCGATCTATTGGGGATGCACAAAAAAATATGTTTTGGTTTAGTATTGCTTTAGTCATTGCCAAACTATTATTTCTATCGCTTGGTGCTTTGTTATACATCTATGCGAATCAGGTAGGCATTGCTATACCCGAACGATCAGATTTATTATATCCAACCATTGCTCTGAATCATTTGTCGCCTTTTATAGGAATTATGTTTTTACTCGGCTTAATTGCGGCTGCCTATTCCAGCGCTGATTCTGCATTGACTGCCTTAACTACTTCTTTTTGTATAGATGTTCTTGATTTTGAAAAGAAAGAGACATCTGAAGCAGAACAGAAACAAACGCGCTTGAAGGTACATATTGGGTTTTCTATTCTTTTATTCTTTGTTATTCTACTATTCTGGTTTATTAATAACGATGCGGTCATTGCTGCTATTTTTACAGTAGCTAGTTATACCTATGGCCCTTTGCTAGGTTTATATACATTCGGTTTTTTTACTAAAAGAAAAGTGAATGATTCTTTAGTACCATACATCTGTATTGCTGCACCTATTTTGACTTATCTGATTAATGCCAATTCTGAAGTCCTACTCTTTGGCTATAAATTTGGTTTTGAATTATTAATTTTGAATGGCTTCTTGACGTTCTTAGGTTTGGCATTTGTTTCTGATGCAGAAGTGGAGGACGAGGAAGTGATTGTTTTAGAGGAGGAGTGATTTATATAATTCAAACTAAACATAATTCAACGCAGAAACCTCTTCGAGGTTCACGCAGATGGAAAAGGTTACTTTATTAGATATGCTCTAGGTCGTGTACAGCTTACACTATTGGACATTAGAAGAGGGATTAGAAACGTATTTCTTTCCTATAACAACGGAATTTCATCATTTTCAAACGAAAACTGTCTCTACTCTCTATTCTCGCTTCTCTGCTCTTAATTTATAAAGGGATAGCATCTATCAACTCCCGCGTATAAATAGATTTAGGTTGTTCATATATTTGAGCAGCCTCTCCTATCTCTACTACCTTCCCAGATCGCATCACCATAATCCGATCACTAATAAATCGAACGACCGATAGATCATGAGAGATGAAAATATAAGTCAAATCGAACTGATCTCTTAAATCTATCAATAAGTTAATAATTTGAGCTTGCACAGATACATCTAAGGCAGATACACATTCATCGCATATAATAAATTCAGGTTCTAAAGCCAAAGCTCTTGCTATACAAATTCGCTGTCGCTGTCCACCTGAAAACTCATGCGGAAATCGTAAAAACTGATCTGCTTCCAAGCCTACCGTTTCCAATAAATGAATCGCTTTATCCTTACGTGCCTGATCATTGTTCCAAAGGCCATGCACTTTCATAGGTTCCATGATCGCATCTCCTATCGGTTGCACAGGATTTAAAGAACTATAGGGGTCTTGGAAAATAATTTGTAATCGCTTTCTCCAGGTCCGCCATGCTGTTTCGGATAAGGTCATCAGATCTTTTTCTTCATACCATACACTTCCAGCTTGGGATTTTTCTAAACCTAAAATAGTTCTACCCAAAGTAGATTTCCCACAACCAGAACTGCCTACTAAACCAAAAGTTTCGCCTTTAAAAATATTAAAACTTACTTGATCTACTGCCTTTACAAAAGAGGTAGTTTTACCAAAAAAATTCTTTTTTGCTGGATACCAAGTTGATAAGTTTTCTACTTTTAGTAAAATGGGTTGCTGTGCCAACACTTGCCTCCTAATCGTAACATCTTTTAAAGGAATATCATCTTCTTGCTCAATAGTATGAAGGGTCGGCAACTTTGATAAATGAAAATGTTGTGCTGGTCTACAGGCTAACAAACCTTTTGTATAAATGTGTTGAGGGTGGTTAAAAATTTGATCGACTGTGCCTTGTTCTACAATATGCCCTGCACGCATCACCAATATCCTGTCCGCCATTTGCTTAATGACTCCAAGATCATGAGAAATAAAAATAATAGAAAATTGATATTGCGCTTTCAGTTCATTCAATAAACTCAAAATATCTTTTTGCACAGTTACATCCAATGCTGTAGTCGGTTCATCTGCTATTAGAATAGCAGGTTTTGCAGACAAGGCCATCGCAATCATAATTCGCTGCTTTTGTCCTCCTGATAATTGGTGAGGGTATGCGTCAAAGATTCGTTCTACTTCTTTCAACTGTACTTGTTCAAACAATTCTAGCACCTGCTTTTTTGCCCCTATTGAGGAAACTTTTTGATGTTGCTGAATAGCTTCCGTCACTTGCGCTCCACAAGACATAATTGGATTCAAAGAAGTCATAGGTTCTTGGAAAATCATCGCAATTTCTTTCCCTCTTACTGCTTGAAGTGCTGATGTAGAAACTGTTAATAAATTTTGATCAGCACCTAATTTCACCTCTCCGCTGACTGACACTTTATCAGACAGCAACTGTATCATAGACAATGCAGTAACACTTTTTCCCGAACCAGATTCCCCAACAATTCCTAACGTTTCTCCCTTTTTTAAAGAAAAAGAGATATACTTTACCGCATGTTGTTTTCCTAAAGGGGTATCGAATTGAATTGAAAGATCTTGTACGGTTAAATAATCAGACATTTTGATTTTTTTAGAATAAGTAACAACAAAACAATAACTTCCGCATCTGCCTCTATTCTTTTCCAGTTTGAGAAACTTAAAAAATAAGTCCGTAGCCCTGCTATGCACTAATTTTTTAAATTCCTCAAACAGAAAAATAATTAGAGCCAACTTGCGGAATTTATTATTTCGTTGTTACT